>QIGM01000396.1 GCA_003230795.1 bacterium | reverse complement strand
GATTATCGATTTTACTATTGTTCCCGATTGAAGTTGTTCCCAGCGTTGCGCGATCGATGCAACTGTTTGCACCGATGTCGACCTCTTTACCAAGCTTTGTGATGCCAATTTGCGGTACGGGCTTAAGTCCAGCAGGTGTAGGGAAGTAGCCAAAGCCATCAGCGCCGACAACGGCGCCATTTTGAATTACGCATCCCTCCCCTAGCTCGCATCGTTCACGAATCGTCGCTCCGGCGTGTACAACTGCTCCATCGCCAATTATCGCATCGGGATAAATGGTTACCTGGGGATAAATGCAGGCACCCTCGCCGATTCGAACCCGCGCGCCGATACTTGCGAAAGCGCCAATACTTACGTTTTCACCAATCTCTGCACTTGGATCAATATCGGCTTTTGGACTTATCCCAATCGAAGTACCACCAGTCGAAGGCTGTTCGTGGGAGAAAAACTGCGGAATGAGACCTACCATCGCAGGTAGTGGTTCGGAGACGAATAGGAGCGGTATTCTCGAATCTTTGATCTCACCTTCTAGGGAGTCTCGAAGGATGAGCGCTGCGGCTGTCGCCTTCTCTATTATCTCTGTTACAGCTTCGGCACTTTTAAGAGTGGAGAATGTTATGCAAGCGGGGCGTTGTTCTTCTAATGAACAAATTCCGCTTATCGAGACCTCTAAGGCCTCACCGGTAACGGAAGCGCCAATTGCAGAAGCAATATCTTGCAGGGGAACAGTATTTTCACGAGCAGAGTAAATCATATGTGGCACTCTACTCAATGATCTTGGGTTTTGGAAGAGGGTTCTCTTCAGTTATGAGCTGGGATGAGGTTCGGAACGAGATGAGACATCTTCTTGAGTGACATTAGAGCGAATTACCTTTGCAATAGCCTCGAAAAGCTCAGATTTTCGAACTGGCTTTGTGACGTATTCGTCCATGCCGTTTTCTAGGCAACGGGCTCTGTCCTCCAGCGAGGCGTATGCCGTTAGCGCGATGATAGGAGTCTTCCGGCCATTCTCCTTCTCTCGAATTATTCTCACGGCTTCTTCGCCGTTCATTACGGGCATTTGAAGATCCATCAGAATTACATCAAACTCTAATTCAGCGGCAGTCTCTACTGCCTCCTTTCCGTTGCAAGCGACAGCGACCTCATGTCCTCTATTTTCTAGCAAACGAGTTACAACTTTTTGATTAACAAGATTGTCTTCAGCGACCAGGATTTTCAGCTTTTTCTCGGGAAATAGCACAGTCTCGTGAACGGCGATAGCATCAGGCTTGTCGCTCGAAACTATGCGTTTTAGGGGGCAGAAAAATTTAAACGTGCTGCCGACATTTTTCTCACTTTCTATTTCTAATCGACCTCCGAGCAGACTTGCGAGTTCTCGAGAGATCGATAGTCCAAGACCCGTGCCACCGTAGAGACGCGTCGTTGAAGAATCTTCCTGTGAGAAAGCCTCAAATATTAGTTGTTGATTCTTCTTACTCACCCCGATCCCTGTGTCGCTGACCGAAAACACTAGCTCACACTCGTGTTCATCTTCCCGCGATATCTCAATGTTGAGACCCACCTTTCCGCCTTCATCTGTAAACTTAATAGCATTTGAAAGGAAGTTCGTTACGATTTGACTGATACGTTCCGGGTCTCCTTCAAGCGATTTTGGAATTTCCGAGCTGATGAAGTAGGAGAGCTCTACGCCTTTCTTTGAGGCGTAGGCTTGGAAGAGCGTGTCTAGTCGAGAAAAATGCTGCTCTGGATTAAATTCAATCGCGGAAATCGAGAGCTTTCCTGCCTCTATCTTTGAGGAGTCGAGAATATCGTTCAGCAGATCGACTAGAGTAAACGCAGATTCTTTTAGCGCGTCTATCAAAGAGCGTTGGTCTTGGTTCAGCGGGGATTCCAACAAGACTTCTGCCATGCCGATCACTCCATTCATAGGAGTTCGTAGCTCGTGACTCATATTTGCTAAGAATTGGCTCTTCGCTAGGCTTGCTTCAAGCGCTTGTGCGGCCAGCTTGTCTGCATTCGATTTCGCTTCTCGAATTTTCAATTCTGAATTTTTTAGATCAGTGATATCTTGAAATGTGCCTAAAATTTTGACTACACGACCTTTCTCTACGACTGGACGAGCTTTCGAGCGAACCCAGCGATAGGTTCCTTTCGCGCTCATGAACGGTATTTCGATATCAAACGCTTCGTTATTTCGCACGAGTGAGGTCATGGACTTAGCGATGAAGTCCTTCGCCTTGCCTGGGTAAAATTGGAGCATTTCTTTCGGACTTGGTGGGGATTGGGTTTCGAGTTCGTGAATTCGGGCAACCTCTTCAGACCAGAGTAGAGTCTTGCTCTCTAGGTCTAATTCCCAACCGCCAATTTTAGCCATTTCACCAGTGGCCTTTAAAAGCTCTCCTTGACGACTAAGCGTGTCCTTGGAACTTGCAAGCTCTGCGAGCATTCGATTGAAGGCATCTCCGAGTCGAGTGAGTTCAGGAAACTTCGAGTGAAGTAGACGCTCAGAAAGATCACCATCCGCGACTTTTTCAGTCGCAAAGATAAGCATTTGAAGATCCATTGTGAGGCGTCGCGAAAAAGTAAAGCCGACCCATATTGCCATTCCCGCCGCGATAAGAGAGATAAGAGCCACGGCATTTCTCAGTTGATAGAGTTCCAGAAAAATGCCGTCGTTCGCGTAGAAACTGACTAGACTCCAGCCTAGCTGTTCAGAGAGCCCAGTGAAGTCCAACTTGTTTTCGAGACGTAAGGCGTCGGTGATGCCGATTTCTCGTTCGGCGCGAAAGACCTCAGATCGTACTCCTCGGATTGAAAGTCTGCTCAGGCCAAATTGAGTCCAGTGTTTGAGATGGTTTTCCAAGATTTGTGCCATTCTTAGGGTCGAAACTTCTGTGCGCATAACGCCGAGAGAATGTCCACGCATGTTGTCGATGCGAAGAAGTAAAGTGAGCGTATTGTTTTTTTCTGCGCCTTCAATAAATGTGCTTCCGATGCGGAGAACTTGATTCCATTTATCGTCGCTGATTCGTTCGGGATGTGAAGCTTGGTACGCAGAGAAGACAACTGTGCGGTTTAGATTCAAGATCTCTAGATTAGCAGAAAATTGATCCGTGTGCTGATTGTCGAGTGGCAGAAATTCACTGACGAAGCTCTCCAAAAAACTTTGAAAAGAATCTCGATTCGATGAAAGGCGCGCCGGATCGTTTTCTGCGTTTTGAAACGAAAGAAGATCTCTCAATTCTCGACTCTTCGCGAGTCTTTGTTTCACCATCACGTGGGAGTCGATATACGATTGAATTTCATTGGCGAGAGTTGTCGCTGAAGCGAGGGTAGATATTCGGACTCGTGACTCAAGTCCTGACTTGGAACGATTGTAGGCGAAGTACCCAAGGCAGAGGAAGGCCAGGGCGAATAGCGTGACATAGAGGATGTAGCGCTGGAGAAGCTTCAATGGAGAACCAAAAATTGTTGTTTCGTAAGTAAGGAACTGTCCTGATGGGACTGTTTTTCAACAGTCCCCTGATTAAAGAAATCGGCAATACGGCAGGATTTCTGAAATTTGGATTTTCTGGGACGTGGGGCTTTGAAATGGAACGGGAGCTAGCTGAGAGGATACGGCGCTTCTATTGTCTTCGTCGGTTTGCTCTCAGAGAGCCGATAAGCTCCTAGGGAAGACCGTCGAAAAACTCAACTTCCCCGCTCTCGAGGCAATACTTAGCTCCGACGATTAGGAGCTCATTCTGCTCGATTAAATTCTCAAGAATGGCTGACCCATGTCGTAGGTGATTGGCTGATGCTCGAATATTTGAGCGAATTGCGAGTTCAAGAAGCTCATCCGCGGTTGCATCTACATTAGACTCCAGTAAGACTTCCACTGAAGGACGAATTCGGTCCACGATCGCGCGAAGATGTAGAGAGCGGTTTTCAGTGGGCTGCTCAAGCTCTGAAATCGTGGCCTTTACTGCTCCGCACTGAGAGTGGCCCATCACAACAACTAGTCTGGTCCCGAATGTCTCAACCGCATACTCCACACTTCCGATTTGAGAGGGGGCGACGATATTTCCTGCGACGCGTATAACAAAAATTTCTCCGAGCCCTTCATCGAATACGATTTCGGCGGGAACTCTAGAGTCTGAGCAACCAAGAATCACAGCGAATGGTTTTTGTCCTTCGAGTAACTCGTTTCGTCGAATTTTGCAGGTGCGTGCAATGCTTCCCGCTTCATCGCAGACAAACCGCTTATTGCCGTCCTGTAGTTTTTTTAGTGCATCTTTTGCTGAGAGCATTTGAAGGCCTTACGAGCCAAAATAATTGAGGAAATCATTCGGCAGAGAAACTGTCTTTAAAGTCTGTAACGAAGCTTTCGAGAACTGCTTGGGCTTCTTTTTTGGTGGATGCCTCGGAGTTCTCGAGTACTATTCCTAGTTCGACGATACCGCCGTCGGATCGACCATTTACTAGCTTTTGGTTGGCGATCTTTAGCAAGGCTAGCCACTCTTTGTTATAAATTTCGTTTCCACTGAAAAACCAGTAATCAAAAAGCATGTAACTGCTTTTAAAGCGCGCGAGTATGCTCGAGACATTGGCATTTAAGGCTTCTACTCTTCGCTCGCTCGTCTCCAGTATTTCCCAGCCATTAGAAGGTAGGCATGTTTTGGGTGAATGTTTCGCCGCTTGATAGTCGCCGCTTTGAGACTTCCAGTAGCCAATATAGACTTGTATTTGCTTGCCATCCGGATTGCGGTACTTTCTCCGAACGTAACTATCGAGTTGAAGAATTTGTTGTTCACGCAGGCCGAGACCAAGGCTTTCTTGACTTGTCCAGGAGCCGAGGGACTTTGGAATGTTGAGTAGTTTTTCGCTCGCTGGCGAGCTTGGAGCCTCCAGATCGTTAAGTCGGCTGGTAAAGCCAAGTAGTAGAAAAACGAATAACAAACAGGCGAGAGCACTTTTTCGGTGAATCATTGGCTCGGCGCTCCTTCTTGATCCTTCACGGGTGCCTTTTCGTCCGTAATTAAATAGTGAAGCGCAGTATAGACAATGCTGATGCCGATGATAAAAACTATCATTCCGGTAAAGTCGTGAAAGAAACCTTCCGCTACCGACTTGTCGTAGAAATAGGCCAATACTCCTGTGACGACGACTCGGGCGATATTGAGGACCAGTGCAATGACGATCGCAATAGCGAAGAGACTCGCACGAGCGACATGGGTCATGCGAAAAAGCATTGGCATGATTACGGCAACGGTTGCCATTGCAAGCACAGATCGCAAACCACTACAGGCTTCTTCAACTAGAAGCCGCATGCCAGGAATCTCAATGATGTTGCCTTGCACATAGACTGGAACACCGAGTAGATCCAGACAAACTTCACTGGATTTCGCTGCCAGTTGTTGCAATGGATTGAACAGCCTTGGCACCAGTGAAGCCGGCAAAGGATGCGCCATGAAGAGTAAGAGAATAGGCTCTAACACGAGAGCCAGCCATTTCTTTTCCAGAGAAATAATAAGACTTCCTGCTAGCATGAAGAAAAAACCAAGCCAACCAACGTAGGTGAGGCCCGATAGCGCCCAGCCAACGAAAAGCACACCACCGATGATAAGAAGTGCGCTAGAGATGAGAATCTTTACAAGCCCGGGGCTATGGTTGTGACGCTCTGCCCATAGTTTTTTAATCTTGCTTCGCCTGTCCCAAAATATATAGGCCGATACTACCGGCAGAAGCATGCCATGAGAGTAGTCATCGTTAACTTGAGCGATGTCCCAGACTTTTCGAAGAGGCTCAAAAAATAAGTAGATAAGCAGTAGGGTAAGCGCGAGCAGCAGTCCGAGGTCAAGATGCCTCCTGCTTGCTTCTATCGACACGTTTTCTGAAGTCTTACTCATTCATTCTTCTCAAGATAAGTATCCGAAAACGTATCAACTATCTGGCTTAGGTGAAAAGCAGTATTCATTCCAGGTCCAATTCAGCAGCTTTGTACTATACGTAAATAGTATCGATAGCTCGAAGCATTTCCTCCAGCGTTGTAAGCGAAATAGGTGCGGGCTCTTCTCTTCATATTGGTATTGCTGAGTTCTCGATGAAACTATCCTGTATTTTCAGGAGCATAGGGATAAATCTCTAGGCAAACTCCAAAGACTTGAACAATCTGACCAGTTTAGTATTCTTTATTTCATCTACTGGGTGAAGCCTTCTCCAGAGTCCAAGCGATACGCATAGAGCTTCGCCGCCGACTTCATCCATGCTCTCTGTAGTCCCCTATTCTTTTGAAGACTTACTCTGTCTTGGGCCAGGACTAGATGCGATTTGCATCTACTTCAGGCGTAAGGCTGGTCATAGGTTTGATTGGCGTAGGAATCCCCTTCTCCATCACGGAGGTTTTGTGATGTCGCATAAGCATTACCGTACATTTATTCTCTCGCTACTACTGTGTAGTCTCGCAGCGGTTCTGGTGCTCACTCATTCGCATCGAATCGAATGGCCTTTCTTGCGGTTTGTTACCGAGACGGTTGCAACCTATGCACTAACGGAACCTATCGCTGCGGTACTGACGCTCTTAATTGCGCTGATGTTCGTTCTCGTTTCCAGAAACGCAGACATTAAGTCCGCCGATGCACAGCAGAATCGACAACAAGTTCGCGTGCAGTTAATGGTGTCAATGACGATTGAAGAGAAACATCATTTGCTAGTCCGTGACTACGGTGAATGGAACCTCGCATTAAAGGTGAATAATAGTGCCGCCCTAGATTATGTCGATAAGAAGATGCAGGAATGCTCCTTTGCTAACCCGGCAATCTGTTTTGATGGCTGCGCAAGAGGTAGGGTGGCTATGGCCGCGCTTAAAGCGTTAGCCTGCCGCGCTATGATGGACTCTGGAACACTGGCCAACATGGAATGGAGCCTGATTATTCCTGCGTATTGGGAAGATGTCGAGGATGTTGACGTTCTGCGGCTTACAGTTATTCCGGAGGACGATCTACGCAAGTACTTAAGCGTGAACTACTGCTTCGAGACTTTGGTAGAACGTCCGTCTCATGTCATTCGAATCCTCTTCATGAGGGATGCGGCCTTAAAACACTTCGGTAACGATAAGTATTACTATCCAAGACTAGAACTGCCAATCCACCGGGGGTGGCGCTCTGAGCAGGCAGCTGCGGTTCCTAGTTTTGAACGCGCAGACATTCGAGAAGCGATGATCAAACTGAAGCTTGATCTTGAAGAGACTACAGACGAAGTAGCTCCAGACAGTGCTGAGAGTTAACAACGCTCTGCATCGGGGTGATTAGGTTCTTCGACCAGCTTAATCGCCCCACAAGTTTTTGATCTTTTGCACTTTGGTATGTTCTCGCTCGAAATTTTGATTTTATGTAGATCGTGAGATACACAATTGCCCTAATTATATCGGTAGAAGTTTAGCACTCTGTGTCCACGCAGATACTCGATCCTAGTATCGAGTATCTGCGGGAGCACAGCGGTGAATCTAAATAGGTTTTGGCGTCAAAGCCAGATTCGCTGCCTTATCGAAAGTAAGGAGACCGATTAAATGTCAACATCCGTTCCGACTACATCTCAGACCCCTGAAAAGAGTGCGGAAGCCGGGAAGCGAGCTCTGGGATGGTAATGAAGCCACCTACGAAGACGAACTGGAGACGGAAGATGAGGCCAGGTAAGCTTATATCGATTAAGATTACGCCAACGATGAGACTAACGATCCGCAGAAGGATGAGGATCATGAAAAGGGCTTACAACGACGAGTAATCTCCGGCGGTGGGTGCAGGTGTTTCTCCTCGCCCACCGTCTTTCTTTACGCTCTCTATAAGATCAAGCAGGTTGCACAGTAGAAGGTTGATTCACCGCTCTCTTATCAACTACGGGCAAGCCCTAACAGATCATAATACTGTTTTCTGCGCGAAGTCTTCCGTAAGGCACTATAATTCTTAGCTTTAACTAGCGATTCTGAGGAGTCTCTCCTTTTCTTGCTTGTCATAACAAGTATGGAGAGTCGTATGCCCGCTGATTTAGCCACGGAAAAAAATCCTAAGCCCGTCTCAGAGCTCGATGCTTTGACGCTTCCGGTTGCAGATAAAGCGAAAGATCACCCAATGTTGGAGCTGCGGTTCCCCGATTCAATTATTCCAGACGGTGATCCTGGGTCTGAAACTTTGATTTCGAAGACGGCACCTATCGAAGACCCCGATCTATTTTCTGCGCCCAAAGAAGAGCGTAATCCGAATAGGACGTGGAGCAAGCCCAGTATCGCTATTAACGGCATGAACATGACAGACACTGCGATCGATGCAATGTGCAGTATGATTGCAGAGTGGCGTGGGCACGAAGTGCAGGCGATTCGAAATCATACTGACGGTTTTTCTAAAGATATTATGCATTGTATAGCCTCGGCTTTCTCAGCTCGCAAAGGAGCGAAGCTGGAGGCTGGGGCTGCGGGTGAGCTGGCGGAACTCCTTGGAGAACGCCAAAACGATGAAGAACCAATCGTTATCGATGCATATAGTCAAGGAACATTGATT
>QIGM01000098.1 GCA_003230795.1 bacterium | reverse complement strand
ATCGAGTAGTGAGCTGGCGCTCATGAAGGATTCGGCTGTGCTGATCAACACCTCTCGAGGTGGCATAGTGAGCGAGGACGATCTCGCCGATGCCTTGAGGCAGGGGACTATTTCTGGAGCGGCTGTCGATGTCTTTGAACAGGAACCCTACAGCGGAGCACTAACTACGCTGCCTCGCTGCATTACGACATGCCATATGGGTTCTATGTCCTCGGATTGTCGTTCGAGAATGGAATTGGAAGCGACAGAAGAGGCATTACGTTTTCTGAAAGGCGAACCTCTGAAACAAATCGTGCCAGAATACGAATATGCTATTGCGGAACTTCAAGCGAAATCCCAGGGCCGCTCCCGAAATGTGGTAAATTAGCAGACCTAAGAAAGATTTCTGTACCAAAGTTCAAGAGTAAGAAGGGACCATATCCGGTGAGCATGGTCGACCGACCCTGAGGTGTGTTCGTGAATAATTCTTTTTACTGTGGCCTCATGCAGCAGCTTGTCATCAAGGATGCGAGAATCTGAAAAGGTCTTCGTGATGTAGTCTTTCATCGAGGTGCGAAACCAATGTGCGATCGGCACACCGAAGCCGTGTTTTTTTCTCTCGATAATTTCGCTAGGGACTATTCCTTGAAAGGCTTGTTTTAGAATAAGCTTTTTCTGTAGTCCTTTGAGTTTGTAAGCTTCGGGCAGGGTGCGAGCAAAATCAAACAATCTGTCATCCAGAAAAGGACTTCGAACCTCTAGCGAGGCTCCCATGCTGCAACGGTCTGTTTTTACTAGTAGGTCTCCTGGTAAATACGTCGTAGCGTTTACATAAAGAAGCTGCTCAAGCTCGGAGTCGGAACCAGCATCTCCAAATCTTTCTTTATACGACTCGACAAGTGCGGCTACCGTCTCTGAATTAAAAAGTTTCGCAAGGGTTCGTGGAGGGAAGATTCCCACCATTTCAAGATATCGTTGTTCTAGAGGTAAGGGGGCGGCGGAGAGGAAACGCCGCGCAGTAGTAACCAATCCCTTATGACTGCTCTTTTCTGGCAGAGCCTCTGCGAGAAGACTAAACAGCGACTGCAGTGGTGAAGGGGTGAAGTTGTATATATTTGCAAGCGTAGTTGCCCCAGCGAAGCGGTCGTAGCCGGCAAATAGTTCGTCACCTCCATCACCGCTTAAGGCAACGGTTACATGCTCTTTTGTCATCTCAGAAAGGAGAAGGGTTGGTAGTGCGGAAGAATCTGCAAAAGGCTGGTCGTGCAAGGCGAGAAGCCTTGGCAGCATTTTCAGCGTGTCAGGTGTGACCACGAACTCGTGATGTTCTGTATCGAATTCTTCAGCAACTCGACGCGCGTGAGGCAGCTCGTTAAAGCCAAACTCGTCGTCAAAGCCAATCGAAAATGTACGGACTTTCTGGTCCGAGATATCTGCCATGCAGGCGACAATCGCTGCGGAGTCTAAGCCGCCTGAAAGAAAGGCTCCGAGAGGAACGTCGCTTATCATTCTAGCTTTTACTGCATCGAAGAGATTTTTACGTAAGGTGGTAGCGGCCTCTTCGAAAGAGAGTGAAGAGAACTCTCTGTTGTGAAAGCTAGGGCGCCAGTATCGCTCAACCGATAGCTCGCGTCCTTCAGCGATGAGGTAGCTGCCAGGGGGAAGTTCTAGAACGCCCGTATAGAGAGTCTGCGGGGCGAGGGTGTAGCCATGAAGGAGGTATTCAGGAAGTGCCTCGCGGTTCAAAGAGCCTTTGAAATACGGATGGCAAAAAAGAGATTTCATTTCCGATCCGAAAACAAGGAAACCGGCGCTGTGAGCATAGTAGAGCGGCTTCTTGCCAAAACGATCTCGGGCAATAAATAGCTTACCTTCAGCACTGGAGCGAGTATTGCGAAAATCGTAAATCGCAAAGGCGAACATCCCACGCAATTTGGGAAGGAGGTCTTCACCCCATTCTAGGTAGGCATGGAGCAATACCTCGGTATCTGAATTTGTTTTAAATTCGTGTCCTTTGCTTCGCAGTGTCTCTCGGAGTTCTTGGTAGTTGTAGATTTCACCGTTAAGAACGATCCAGCATTTTTCATCCGGAGAGCTCATTGGTTGGGAGCCGCCTTTTAGGTCGATCACTCGTAGACGCTGCATCGCAATTGCAGCGCCGTCAAAGACCTGTTCGCCTGACTCGTCTGGGCCACGGAGTAGGAGAGTCTCTCGCATTTTACAGAGCGTGGATTTAGGGTCGCTTATTGTTTCGCTGGGACCCAACCATCCGGTGATACCGCACATAGATTTACCTGTGGGAGTTTGTCTGTGGATTCTTCGCAGAGCTTAGGCGAATGCTCTCCGTTTTTTCGGTCGTTCGTCGTCTTCGTGGTAGTAGCTATAGGTGTCTCGGTAGTAATACTGGTAGTCACCACTCTTGATATTCACATCGTTCAATACAACGCCTAGTAGATTCGCCCCAGCGCCCTTGATTCGATTTACTGCGTCTCGCGCAAGCGGCGTAAGTGTCGACTGACCTCTAACTACAAGCGCAACACCGTCGACGCTTCTTGAGAGCATGACGGCATCAGTGACGGGAAGCACTGGTGGAGTATCAATCAGCACATAATCATACATCTCTGAGAGATCGCTTAGTAAGGTTGCCATCTTCTTGGAGCCTATGAGCTCGGCTGGGTTTGGCGGGAGCGGTCCACAGGAAATAACGTGGAGAGTGGGAACTTCGGTTTGGTGGACGACATCCTCAATGGGCTTAAGGCTGGTGAGGTAATCAACCAATCCGGGATTGTTTGGGTCGATATTAAACCTTGTATGTAAGGACGGGCGACGAAGGTCCGCGTCAATTACAATAACTTTGCTTGAAGCCTGAGCGAGAGTTAGTGCGAGGTTACTTACGAGGGTGGTTTTGCCTTCACTCTTCTTAGCGCTGGTGACCATTATCGTTCGAGGCGGGTTATCGGCTGAGGAGAGCAATATTGCTGTTCTTACCGATCGGAAGGACTCGCTCGCGATAGAGCGTGGAGCAGACGCAACCACAAGATCTGAAACTTCAGCGGTATCGGCGATTTTTGGAACCAGGGCATGTGAATTCATCTCGTTTGGAAGTGTTGGGCTGCTTTCCTCTTCGAGTCGAGGATGAGAGCCTGGTGCTTCTTGCCCGAAGGTTTGATTCACTTCTTCGGTATCGAACACGGGGATGACACCAAGCGAGGGGACTCGAAGTGAGCGCTGTACGTCTTCTGGAGTTTTGAGCGTGTTGTCAAAGAGCTCGAACATGATAGCCAGACCAACGCCTAAAATGAATCCTGCAATTAAGCCAAGTGCAAGGCTACGAAGCTTCTTTGGACTGGAGGGCCCGGAGGGGACTGCGGCCTTATCGGCGATAGAGACGTTCGTGCCACTACTCTCTGCACTAACCTGCGCTTCCTTTAATTGGCGAAGTACTGATTGATGCAGATCTTGAATGGACTCGTAATCCCTTTTCATGATGTTAAATTGAACTTCTCTTCGTGCGAGTTCGAAGGCCTGACTCTTTTGCATATCGAGCTGTTCTTGTAGCGCGCGTTCGGCCGCAAGAGCACTTTCGTAATCAGCTTCAAGTGCACCCAGCATCTGGCCACGTTGTTGCTTGATGTTCTCGCGAAGAGAGTCGATGCTGGCCTTTAGCTGCCGCATTCTCGGATAGCCCGGCTTAAATTTTTGTCCAAGTGAGGAGTAATCCGACTCCGCTTTCTTAAGGGCAAGTCGGAGACTTTGAATTGAGTCGTCGTCATTTGCACTTGTGGCGATACCTGA
Organism: bacterium; assembly: GCA_003230795.1. Classification (GTDB taxonomy): domain Bacteria; phylum Bdellovibrionota_C; class UBA2361; order SZUA-149; family SZUA-149; genus SZUA-149. Next base: position 5,032 of record QIGM01000098.1, on the reverse strand, counting down.
ACCTGATTTCGACTCATTAAAACGACTCTCCGCAGTAATTCTCTTTGCGGTCGCGGCGGTGAGGAGATCGTTGAGTTCCGACATTCGCCGGACAACGATGTTCTCGTCTTTGTTGACAGATACGATTGCATTTTCCTCAGCATAGGCAGCGAGGTTTCGTTCCGACTGAGCAAGTTGGTCCGCGAGTTCTTGGGATTGTCGTTTTAGAAACAAGAGGTTTTCGAGCGTCGAGTTCTGGCGGTCTTCGCGAATGAGGTCAATAAATCCTTGCGCGTGCGTGTTTGCGACTGACGCTGAGAGTTCCGCACTGCTGGTTGTGGCGCTGATTTTTACCAAGGCCGTTTTTCTTATCGCTTGGATATCGACGATGTTGAGATAGCCTTTTAGTCGGTTGATTGGATTCTCGTAGCTTTGTTCAACTGCATCAAGAGAGTTGTCTGTCTCTTCGACGGTTCCGAACAAGTGCTCTTTAAACGGCTTTAAAAATCCGAACAAACCGGTCTGACGGCTGAAATACTCAGTGAGCGGCAGGTTGAGGTCAGGATCCGAGTAGACTTTGTCGGCAAGGGAGAGCCCAGAGAGAAGAGAGACTTGCGTGTTAAGGTAGTCCTGCTCACGAGTCTGTTGTCGCATCGTGTCTTCAAGCCCCGCGCCTGGAAGAAGGGGAGCGTAGGTTCCGATTTTGAGCGTGGCTTCTGCGGTAAACTTTGGTGTAGCAAAAAAAGCGTAGGCGCTTGCGAGAAATAGGCCGATGAAGGTGACGAGCGCAATAAACCATCTGTACTTGAAAAAGACTCTAGAAGTATCGTCTAGAGTCCAGGCGCGGAGCGCTCCTTCTCCGGAGTTTGATCCGTCTTGTGAGGCATCAAATCCGTGACGCTCTGAAACGGCGATCGAGTTCAGCTGATCGCGCTCACTCAAGTGCGTTGGGATGGGGCGTACGTGAGGTGAGAGCTCGTTTTTGTTTCTTTCCACTGAATCTCCGAGTTGGTTTTCGCTAGTATGAAAAACCTTTTCAATCTGTAAAGAGTTCTCCCCCCGTTAGTAATGCCCGTGAGCAATATCCGTGAGCAATGCCTGCGAGTAGTTTCACGTGGGGCTGAATATTTTTGCTACGGTCCGACAGTGCCTGATAGACCGAAGCTGATTAAGCTACTAAATCCGTCGACCAATTGCCGAATCGCGAAGAGACCTGGCTGACTAGGTACTCGAACTACGTCTCCATCACGAAGCCGTACGTCGTTAGATGTATTCGAGGAGAGCGAATCGAGGTCTACTCGTAGCAAGGCTTTTTCACCGGCCCCCAATTCTCGAATCACTTCGATCTCATCTTGATCCGCGGAAAAAGTGAGCCCACCGGCTGATGCAATCGCTCCGAGAAGAGTCGTGCGAGCGTCAAGTTTATACGATCCCGGTTTCTTCACCTCTCCATCCACTTTTACGCTGCCAGCTTCGGGGATAATGATGGTGTCGCCAGCCTTGAGAGGGACATTAATTGGCGGCGTATTGGCGGAGCCGACCAGTTGGTCGAAAAACACTTCGATGCCCGTTAAAGAGGGAGCTGTTAAAGAGGGTGCCGCGATAATAGTGTCTGGGGCCTTTATCGTAGAGGATTGTGTTCCGGAGCTTCGGAAAATAGCCCGATCCTTGCCACTGAGACGGGTTCGTTGCAATACCTTCTGCTGTTTCTGCACGCCGCTCGGGATGAGTACGACCGACCCGCTTGCGAGTGCGGTGCGTCCACCTGCTTCGGACAGAATCTCTATTAACGAGTAACCGCTGCGACTGAGTGCGTAGGTTCCTGGCTTAGCGACGGCTCCGATTACAGAAACCTTTTGTGAGGAGTACTCGGAGATGAATACTTGGGGCTGTGGGGAATGCATAAATTCGTTCATTCGTCGCGCGAGCGCGCGTTGAAGCTCTTCTTCGCTCATTCCAGCCGCAGGAATCAAGCCTACGAGGGGGAGTGAGATGTGGCCTGTGGGGCGCACTCGGACACGTCGGTTAAGCTCTTCGACATCAAACACTTGAATTTCAATTAAGTCGCCGACCCCAATGAGATACTCGTTGTCACGGGCACCGTTTAGAGATTGAGCGAGCCGCGACTGAATTAATCTGGTGAGGCGTTGTTGGTGATCTTGCTCTACCTGGAAGAAAGCATCTTTTCCTCGGAATCCACCCGCTTGGGAACCACCTGTTGAGTTTTCGTCGAAATCTTCCGGGTCACCAATTGCTGAAGTATAGGTGAGACATCCGGAGAAAACACTCATCGCAAACAACAAAGGCGTCACTACACGAAAGGAGTATACGGACAAAGCAAAGATTCGGCGAAGGAGGTTGGAGAAACTAACTTCAAGACCCATTTTTGTTACATCTCATTACTTCGAAAAAAGTTAATCCAAATTCTTACCGATAACCGAATGTAAATTGGTGCTTATCGTAACGCCAATTACCGACCAATTGATGCGGTGCTGTTCCAGTATAGGCCGCTCACATCTAAGCGTCCACGGAACTGCTCGTCCAATTCCAGCGAGCTTCGCACAACGATTTTATCTGAAATTATACGATTCCCAGCAAGCGGATTTTTCCCCCAGTGCTCAGATGGCAAGCTGCAAGGGCTGCTCTCTAAGCATAAAGGTGAGGTGAGGATTCTTAAGCTTCTGTCTTCCATCGCTTTTTTGAGTATTTCAGGGGTGGTTACTACCAGTAGGTCGACGCTGCCGACTCTCAAGGCTCGAAGGGCCGCCACGTCGTCTTCGAAAGCAATAAAACGCACCGACTGACTCTTGGGTAAGCCTGGTTTGAAATAGCGTTGGTTTTTCTCAAGTCGCGTTATCTTATTCTCGCCACTTTCTTTTACAACGAAAGGGCCGACAACGGGGACCAAGGTGCCGTTACCGGCAAACTGGCCGAACTCGTTCCAGAGGTTGGTGTCGATGATGGGAATTTGGGCCAGGACTTGGTCGAATTTGGGGTCTGCTTCAGTTAGCGTAATTTTTAGCTGTTTTCGTTCTACTGTTCGATACGGAACAACCTCTACCTCCAAGTGGACCGAAATAGAGCTAATTCTATCAAGGCGGCTGCGTAACTCGTCTTTTGCGAATGACTTACCGTAGCGCTGGGTGAAAAGCTCTAGAGACTTCACAAGCTCTTCGACGCTTAGAGAGCGCCCACTAGGGTACGTCAGCCCATCGGGAATAGAGACGAACCATTCTCGACTAGCATTTTGATTTCGAAGTGAACTCGCGATGTCGAGCTGAGTAGAACCGTCTGCACGGAGAGCGGTGAGCCGCGAGGCAAGCGTTGCATAAACTGCTTTCGATGCAAGGCTATGGCCTTCGAATGGATCGAGACTGCTTACCCCTGCAGGAAGGCCAATACCAATCTTTTCAGCAGTCGCAGTGCCCACGCTGCTGAGAACTCCGAGAAGAAGCGCCCCCGGAAGAAGAGAAGAAATGAGAAGCCTTGAATGAGTCGCCCCTATTTTTATATGCCTTAATTTCATGTGTCTACTCGAACGCCTGAAGTAATCTAGAAAGAGGTGCATTAAATCGACGACTGCCACTGGCGTTCGAAACGATCTTTAAATAACGAAACGGCGTTTTATCGAATGTGAAAACAATATTGTGAACCCCGTCTACCGAAAAGGTTCGGGACTCGATGTTCCCAGAGATAGGTAAGAACTCTTTATTATCTTCGCTCACGAAAAGTTCTAGGCTTTCTGGGTCAACGCGCGGCGCGCCTTGACCACTCTCAATGACTAGCATGCGCATTGTCCTATTGGGCGGAACAAAAAGGCCGAGGCTTCCACTTCGTGAGTCAAGCGAACGCACAAGGTGTTGTTCGTCAGAAACCCAATGATAGAGCATCGTGCTTCTCGGAGTTTTGTCACTTGAAAGAGCGGCCTTGGCGACGGGAATTCTGCTCATTCGCGCTCGCATGGCCAGTACTTGGCTCCATTCCGTTTTGCCTGCGATTTGGTAGACGACCGACAATATTTCGTCGATTTCCTTTCGAAGACTGTCCGATGTTGAAATAGCGGTCTGTCGTGAAAGATGAATTACAAAACGACCATATTCTTCTTGAGATATTTTTTTATCTCTCAGGCGCGACTTGAGCTCTCCAAGGGCTGTTCTGAATGATTCGACAAAGGTCGCATTCCACTGTTGGAGTTCGTAAGGTCTCTGTCGTTCAAAATGCGAATACCAGGAGATAATTTCTGGATACTTCTTTGGCATTCCCAGCTGAAGCTCTCGCTCGGTCTTCACTAGATTATAGGTATATTCTCGTTGAGCGGCAGTCATGGGGGAGATCTCTTGCACCTTCCGAAGAAGCTCCAAGCTCTCGTCCTTTCTATCCATCGCTCGGTATACTACGGCCGCCAAGTAGAGTGTGTTCGTGTTAAACGGTTCCAGTTGGATTGCACGTTGTAAGTGAGCTTCCGCGGTGAGCTGGTTTGAGCCGGCCTCTTTCTTGTTCTTGCTTGCTATGGAGTGACAAGATTGATTCGGGTTTTTGATCTGGCTTTTAATATCAGCCAATGAAATTTGCAGACGCGCCGAGTGAGGGCTGCGCTGAGCCGCTTTTGTTAGGTTCTGATACGTGGTGCAGAGATGTTCTATTCTGTCGGGGAAACTGAGCTGTCGCGCGCTCGCAGCGAGGTGCGCTTTCGCCAATCCTATTAGGGCTTCAGGAGAGTTAGGAAACTTCCCCACTGCATCCTGCCAAGTCTTTACGACGGAACTAACCCTTTCATCACCAGTGAACTGCAGACGATGCGCATTGGACGTAAGAGTGGTAATCGCCGAATCCTGGGCTGCGTTTAGGGTCAGCGTTTTCTGAAAGTCTTCAGTTACGCCATACAAGCCAAATGCGCAGAGGGACAAAAACGCAGCGCTAATAAAAATGCTTCTCATGTAATCCTTATATCCAAGCCCGTCATGCTAGAGGCGAAAAGAATAGCGAGCAACTTACTCAATTAATTATCCTCTTGTTCTAGGATTTATTCTAAATAAACAGATACTTCGTGCCA
>QIGM01000188.1 GCA_003230795.1 bacterium | reverse complement strand
CGGCCCCGCTAAGTGATTCTACTAGTACAACCCTTATTAATATTTTCTTACCCTCCTCAAGCGGAAATACGTCGACTGACCAACCGAGTATCTGCGGTCAGGAAGTTGTAATAAACGATGAGGAAGTCGTAACAGACACGCCGGCAGTCGTAATAGACACTCCGGAAGTCGTCACAGACGACTCACCGATTACACCAGCTGCCTTTGGTCCCTTTAATAACTATGACTGCTCGATTACGCAGACCCTCACGCGAAACAACGATTCTCCTGTTATCGTGCCCGGTTCATTTCAGCTCACAAATAGTGGTAACCAATGGACTGGACAGACTTCGGGAGGCTTTAACATCAACGGCCCAGTGGTGGTGCCCGACCCGTCTGTGACCTTCCCAGTTAACATGACTGTATCGTCAAATGGCGATACTCTTGGCATCTCGATGACGATTGGAGGAACGAATCTCACCGGGTCGACGAACACCCCGAGCTTCAACACAATAGGCGGCCAGTCTTTTCCGTTTAACGGCGCGAACTTCGTGGAAGACATATTAGTGACATGCGAGCAGACCCCCGACGCAACCGTCGTCGACGGGTTTTAGCACGAGTCGCAGCGCTCGATTGATTTAGGGACGGTTCCTAAAAAGATAAAATGGTACACCCGAGACGATTCGAACGTCTGACCTACTGGTTCGTAGCCAGTTGCTCTATCCAGCTGAGCTACGGGTGCATGCTGGTGTTAGAAAGCCGGAGACCGGCTGGTTGGAACGCACAGTGATAGCTTGATCGAGAAGCGGGATCAAGCAGAGTCGACCTATTGCGCATTTAATTACTAGGGTTTTGTGATTCTTCTCCCTAACCGCTTGATCATCCTGTCCGAACCGGATAACTCTGATCCTCTCAAAATTCTAGCGTTTGTTATCTGGAGAGATGACCGAGCGGCTGAAGGTGCTCGCCTGCTAAGCGAGTGTACTGGGAAACTGGTACCGAGGGTTCGAATCCCTCTCTCTCCGCCATAAAAAGCGCTCAGAAGTCACAACAACCAAACGGAGAGGTGTCCGAGTGGTTGATGGTGCTGGTCTTGAAAACCAGTGAGGGTTAATAGCCCTCCGTGGGTTCGAATCCCACCCTCTCCGCCATTTTGGTGGAATGGTTGTTGTGAAATGGCGAGCGGGCTGAGCGATTTCACCAAGACTAACGTACGCTTACCTTTGCCTAAGAATGGCTGCTTCTTCTCCTCGACGTTCGATTTCAGAAGTAATCCTGGCACGATTTATTGGCTTCCTGTCTAGAGCCTGGACGTCGTTCTTCATGTCCAGGCCGAACCAGACGCTCGCAGAACCTATTTCGACTTGTCCTTGGAGAATATCGCCGTCAAAAATTGCGCTACTATTATTATTTGTGTGTAGCTTGATAGGGAGGTCTTTTGGCAAACCAAAAAGTTCAGCTACGGCAGCTTTCACTGGAGCAGGATCTTCTACGAGCCATTTACCGTCCTCCTTTTTACCTAAATTCAAGAGATCGGCTCTCAAGTCTCGGCCATTTGTCGTGTTCTGATACTCGGCGCTGAGCGTTTGAAAGAGTTCGTTTAGGTTCCCGGTCCAGGGGCGCGCTTGTAGTGCTTGCTCAGCAGCTTTTACTTCCCTTGCTGCCTGGACTTTCGGAGGAATTACCTCGACGTACTTTCCGTCAACAAATTCGGCAAAGCTACCATCTGTTTGAACTCCTCCGGCCATAAACGACGTTTCATCCTTCGCGGATCCCGTCGCAAGATCTAATGTTTTTGTAGAGTATTCAAGCGGACCACTTCGAGTGAATCGTTCTCGCGTTGAAGCGTGTAGGGACTTTCCGTCGTCTGAGAGCGTAACTTTGGTCAAGACAGAAGTAAGCCCCCCACTTAGCGCGAGCTCGAGGGGATTTCCATTCTTTGTTGGAATTTGAAGTTTTAACCCTTGCAATATATCAGCATTTCCGGGAACGACCTTTGCCCCATTATTAATTGCTTCCTTAAGTGAATCTAGGGAACTGAATCGAACGCTAGTAGACGCAAAATTTTCTCCACCCTCTTTAGGGTTGAAATGGACTGAGAACGAACCGTCTTCGTTCGAGGAGACCCTTACTTCTGCACTGGGCATCAAAGACTGAGCGAGAAGCCTGCGTTGAGCTTCTGCTCCAAGTCTACGCGTTTGCGCGCCGAATGTTATGCCATCTAGAGAGGTTTCCGCTTTAGGTGCTAGGCGAGGTGATGGAGACGTCTTGCTCCGATCGGTCGACGGCTGCCGTCTGGACGTGCTTTCAAGCTGGTTCATGGGCATATACACTTTAGGGGTTTGGACTGTTACTAAGTAGTTATGGCCCTCGTTGCGCCAAATGTAGGCTAAGGTTCGAAACCAAATGCTGGATAGACACCCATCCGGCACTTTTCTTGCTGTCTCAGCTGGAGAATTCGGCGAGCGGGCCGAGCGATTTCACCCAGAAAATCGTACGCTTACTTAATGTCTGCATCCATATCGCCACCTTCAAGTCCATCATCTTCGCTAGCATCTGGTCTCGGCGGCATGCTTAATTCGCTGAACCATACCGTTCGGTCGTGAATAATTCCCGGATTAGCGATAGAGACGTCAGTATCGCCTTCCCGCATCTTCGTTAACTGCTCACTGCGATACTTTAGTAAATCTCTAATTGGCGCGTCCGTCGGGAGTATCGTAGAGGAGTCCAAACTCGATTGAACCGCCTGCAGCACGTTTGCGTAATCCGTGCGGAAAGATGCATCAAGAGACTGCACCTTGCCTCTCCAATGTGGATGAGTTGTGGAGACCACAAAGCTTGCAAATAGCTCTGCCGGTGAATCTTGAGAATGACCGCCGAAAGCTCTATCAAAGAAGACACTCTCGTTGAGTTGTGAAAAAAAGGTTTCTCGCGTATCTCCGCGATAGCCAATACTCGCTTCCACAGCACCTATCGCGAGTATTTTTTCTCTCCAAATCTCCGCGACCTCTCCATCGGAGGAGAGAAAAGGTCCTACCTCTGTTTGGCTCGCTTCTCGAAGTTGATCGTCAAATAGATGAGTCGCTTCGTGAAATCCTACTCGTTCTAACTCTTCAGTTGATTGCTGAAGAATGTCATCGAGGATCACCACCGTGTTAGGATTTACTGAGGAGTAAAACGCATTCGCTTGATTGGAGTCGATTATCTCAATGCCACGAACCATTCCTTCCATACCAAAGAGAGCTTGTGCGCGAAGGGCTCCGGATTGAAATGCCTCTATCTTCTCTGGCTCGAAACGGCTCTGAATATCTTCTAAATCTCTAGAGTAGATTGTTATTCCAGCGTCTGTTGTAAATGACTCAAGGCGTGTTCGTCGAAACAGACCGCTAATATCTCCAATGTCTTTCGTTGCAACATCAATCGCTATTGGTCGGCTTAACTCTTCCCCTTGAGAGCGTTCTGCATACTGTCCGGCCACAATTACGCTAACACTCTCCTTGCCACCGATATTACTGGTGAGAATTGTATTGCCATACTTATCTTCGGATTTCTCAATTGTAGGGAGTGGAGACCTATCTGGCCCTATGTCAGTAATTATTACTCCTGACAGAATGGACTTCTCAGGTTCGGTGCTGCAAAGAGTAATTTTTAGGAGATCAATTTTGCCATCTATCAGCAACGTCTTTCCCTCTAGCTGCTCCGGTGTAAGTACCACCATACGTTCGGAGTAGTCACCGTGAGGTCTGACTACGAGAGAGAGATTCGCTACGTTTTTGAGGCGTTGTTGTAGGTCGGATGCGAGTGCTTCATCCGTTTGCTCCAAAATGGAGATTCCTTTTACCGTTTGCGTAGCGCTACCCTCCTGAGGAGGAATTGCAGCTAAAGCTTGATTGTGAATTTTCGCGCGCTCTGCGACAATCGACGCTACTTCATCCAACAATTCTGTTCGCACTTCACCTTGCTGAGTCAATTCTGCGCTCTCTGGCTCATGATCCATGCCGAGAAAACTACGCACCTGGCCTGACAACATCAATGACGTCGCGTCTTCGGTTCTGCTTGGAAGGCTTAGCGTCTTTTGCAACAGCACCTCCCGCTCTGGGCTGAGGTGGTCAAGGAGTTCTACAGATACTGTCCCATCTGCAAGGGGTGTTGTTCTGAGTTCAAATGGAGTGAGACTTACCGTTTCGATATCGGTGCGCAGCTCCGCTGGAACACCCAAGCACATTGTTGCTGTACGTAACTCCCTTGCCCGGTGATGCTGATCTCCGATTTCACTTAGAGGATCCTCTATATCTGAGACGAAGGTATCGGCCTTAATGTTAACTGAATAGCCAAGACCTCGAAGACGAGCTGCGGACTCTTCAAAACTCAAGTCCTCGCCGTCATATTTTAAACTAGGTGCCTCAGTTCGTTCTTCAGCAGTATGCACTTCTTTTGTTGAGGTGCCTGTAAAGCTTGCCTTTGGGAGCGCCAAAGAATCCGTATCGAGGGAAGTTGATTGGGCTATTACAGGCGTTGTTTCCGCAGTGGATGAACGAGAAACTGAAGTAACAACCGGCATACTAATAATTCCCAAAAAACATAACTACGCACATAGATTATGATCGTCTGAGCCAATGCTGCGACTTTTACTATGGCTCCTCGCGTCTCTCTCGCCAACGCGTCAGAATTCTCAGAGTCTGTGGCACAAGAGATTGCTTAGAGGCCTCTTTCGGAGAAATTCTCATCGCTCATAAATTAGGCTTGACCCTGAAATCAGGGCGCAGTGGTGGTGTGCCTCGCCTGAACACGAGTGTAGTGTCTGCGAAATTGACGGGACTGAAGGCGGTACTTATCGCTTGGGGATGCTATTGAAGAGCTAGGGCTGCTCTCCTAAAACTTGAAAGAACTTGTTTTGCTACGAAAATGCTCAATTAAAGCACCTCCCATTTAAACGTTTTCGAACCCTAGTTGCAGCGATGTTGAAGAACACGATACTTATGGAGTGTTCTAAGTCTAAAACTTCTGGAGTCCGCCTTGTCCTCTTCCGCCCAAGCTGCTGAGAAAATTATTGGTTACCAACGAGTCGATAGAGGCATTGATAGCGCTCGCGCCAAGCCCTTCGTTAAATGGGCGGGTGGAAAACGACAGCTCTTACCGGAGCTACTCAGTCGAATCCCGACAAGCTTTAACCGTTTCTTTGAGCCAATGATTGGTGGAGGCGCACTCTTCTTTGAGCTTACCCCCTCTTACGCGATGATTGCGGATGTGAGCGAGGAGCTTGTAAACGCATATGTGATGATCAAAGAGAATGTCGAAGAACTAATCGACCATCTTGGACGACATGAACACAGCGAAGAGTACTTCTACCGCATTCGTAACGTTGATCGTTCGGAGTCCTATCGTCGCTGGTCGAATATCGAACGCGCAAGCCGACTCCTTTACCTCAACAAGACTTGCTACAACGGACTCTACCGAGAGAACTCTAAGGGCGAATTCAATACTCCGTTTGGGAATTATAAAAACCCAAAGATTCTTAATGCTGACAATCTGCGCGCTTGTAGTCGTGTCCTGCAAACTACGGCCATTTGCTACGGCTCCTTCGAGAACATCCTGCTTGACGCAATTGAAGGAGATTTCGTTTACTTCGACCCGCCCTACGTGCCGCTGAGCACGTCTTCATCCTTTACTGCTTATACGAAGAGTGGATTCAACGAGGCTGTGCAGCTCGAGCTCGCCGAAGTCTGTCGAGGGCTCGATGAGAAAGGTGTACGCTTTATGCTTTCGAACTCTTACACACCCTTCGTGCTTGAAACGTACAAAGATTTCTTTATGGAGGAAGTCCAGGCACAACGCGCAATCAATTCTAAGGGAGAAAAGCGCGGCAAAATCTCTGAAGTAATCGTCAGAAACTACAAGTAGACGGCCAACTCGCCTAGGAGACAACTACAAGTAGACGGCCAACTCGCCTAGGAGACAACTACAAGTAGACGGCCAACTCGCCTAGGAGACAACTACAAGTAGTTGGCCTTCTCGGCTAGGAGACTAGGCCTCTAGACGCTTTGCGAGCACCGGCTTTAATCTCTCGTGCTCTTGGCGCAAGATCCGTTCGGTTGTCTCCCAGTCAATGCAGGCATCAGTGATACTCACGCCGTGCTCTAGCTTGGAGAAGTCTCCGTTAATCTTCTGGTTTCCGCCCTTGAGGTTACTCTCCAGCATCAAGCCGACAATTGAGCGGTTACCTTCGAGAATCTGATTCGCGCAGTTATCAAACACAAGCGGCTGAAGAGTGTGGTCCTTTAAGGAATTCCCGTGAGAACAATCAACCATGATGTTGACCGGCAGACCGGCAGCAGAGAGTTCTTTCTCGCACTGCGAAATACTGACCGAATCATAGTTTGGTCTAATTCCACCGCGAAGCACGATATGCCCGTATTTGTTTCCTCTTGTGCGAAGGACCACTAGCTGGCCTTCCTGGTTGATCCCAAGAAAATGGTGTGGATTGCGCATGGTTTGGAGCGCGTTAATCGCCACTTGGATGTTACCGTCCGTGCCGTTTTTGAACCCAACAGGAGTAGAAAGCCCACTGGCCATCTCTCTATGCGTCTGCGACTCGGCAGTTCTTGCACCAATCGCATTCCAGGCAATCACATCATCAAGAAACTGCGGAGTGATAGGATCAAGCGCTTCGGTTCCGACGGGCATTCCCATCTCACCTACTTCAATTAGAAACTCACGTGCCTTGGCAAGACCTTCATCAATGCGGAACGAATCATCCAGATTCGGATCATTAATAAAACCCTTCCAACCAACTGTTGTCCTCGGCTTTGCGAAGTAGATACGCATAAGGATCACGAAGGTGTCTGAAACTTCGTCTGATAATTCTTTCAAGCGAGCTATATATTCGCGTGCAGCAGAAAGCTCGTGAATAGAACAAGGTCCAATAACGACTAGTAGTCGCGGGTCCTTGCGATCGAGCACATCATGCACGGCCTTTCGCCCAGCTAGCACTGTCTGCTTAGCTGCCTCACTTAAGGGATGCTTCTTCTTGACCTCAGCAGGTGTTGGCAGCAGTTCTGCTGCAATCACATTTAGGTCTGATACTGGCGCCTCAGCGGTTCCCACTTTGCTCTCCAATGAAAATCTAATGGTCTAGTTTTATTAAGGAATCGCGGAGCATACGCGAGCAGTCTCCGCAAATCAACTCCGCGAATTTAATACTCATTATTTCTGATTTTAAGGCTGCTAGGCAAGCGCAGGGCCGCATAACTTAGATAGACTTATGAGACCGCTAATACTCGCTTTTTCTTTTATTCGTGTCCCGAAACTTTTCGTGTCCCTACTCTTTTGGCCGATGGTGATGGGAGTGCTCCTCGCACTTGGGCAAGCCGTCATGTCCTCAGCTTATATGGGACTGGTGACTGAATCTCCGCAAGATTTCGAAAAGCGGTTCTATAAAGAAACCTCCGAACACAAATGGCTCCGCACGACTCTTTACGGCTCCCCGGACTTACTGCCTGCGATAGAAGTCTGTCGCTGGTCGACTATCAACGGCGTAGAACAGGCTCCTGGCGAAGGCTGCTTGCTTGAAGCTACTGACGTTGTCGTTCGCACAGATAATCCTGAGAGCTTTAACGCGAGTGAGTTCGAAACATTCTTTACTGGCACAACGCGCCGCCTTCACCTCTGTCGTACATGCAGCTCTAATATCGTCATCCAAGAATCTAGCGATGGTAGAACCTCAGACGTCTTCGGACTTCATGCGCTAGGTGTCTACATTCTCACCGACTCTGAGGTGAATAACAGAATGGGTGAGCACTATGTGGCAGCGAAATCGGAGCTAAATAAGCTACGAGATATCGGTGGCACCATCCTCCTTCACCCCGCAGGCTCTGAGCAATCAATCAATATTACTCAAGCATCGAAAATAATGGTTCTCATTCTCAATACAGCAGCGATCACCATTATCGTCCTCTGGCTCTCCTTAAAAGGACATCGAAAGGTGCTGCAGTATTTCGCACGAAATGGTGCCCTCCTCCCACTTGTCGCAGCTTGCGGAAAGAACACCTTCTACGCGGCACTATGGATCATAACCCTTTTGCGCGTTGCTTTGTTTCTACTGGCGGTCATTCCTGCAACCGTTGTCGTCTATTCTAGAGCTGTCCCCCAGGAAACGCTTGATATCTTCATTAAGAGTGGTCCGGAGTTTGTTCTCTGGGTAACTGGCATTGTGGCCAGTCTTAGCTGCTTGGCGATTATCGCTTCTATCGCCGAGCTTAAACAGCGACACTCCTGGGTGAGTTTTCTTTATCGCTACGTCCCTATCGCGCTTTGTTTCTTCGGCTCCATTGTCTGGCTTATCGCTCTTTTCACAGAAGGGCCTGTGGCAAAGATAGTACAAAATGTAATCGCAGCGATTCCCGTCATTGGAATTAGTCCGATGATTATCAGTCCGTTATTCACCGTCAATGTCAATATCATTGCAGTTCACTGCGTCCTCGCTGGCGTGATGGTGGTTGTCTTGATGAGGCATAATTCGCAGTGGTTTGCCGCTCACTTGGAGGAGATCTAGTTATGTTCGATCGAATTGAGGGCAGTGTTGAGATCAGTGCAACAGACCTAGAGCTTTCTTATGGCAACACTATTGCCCTGAAAGCAGAAAAGCTTCTTGTCCGAGGGCGAGTCATCGGGATCATCGGCCACAATGGTTCGGGCAAATCGACGCTAATGAAATCAATGCTCGAGTTGCTTCAACCACGGCGAGGAATAATTCAGGCTCACTGGCGCAGTGAGAGCGGTGACTACCGATTAGTACCTGAGAATCATATGGCCTTCTCTCCTGAGAATGGAGCCGTGTTTGAGGATCTGCCAGTTGAAAGCTATCTCCGCCTTTGGTGCCGGATAAAACACAACGACGGC
>QIGM01000288.1 GCA_003230795.1 bacterium | reverse complement strand
GAAGCTTAGCAAGCACTTCCTTGTCTTCGAGCCGATTAAGCTTTTCTCTCGTTGTCACTCGCTGGTTCGTCTCTTGAATCACGGCTTGTTTTTTCGCCTCCAGCAGATTGAATTCGGCTTGAAGCTTTTCTATCTCTAGCTTCATCATCCTAAGTTCGTTCTCAGCTTTTTGTTTTCCAATTTCAATCTCTCGGATTTTGGCGGCATCCGCGATGCCGACAATTGCTTCGGTTCGACCTTCCTCTCTGGCTGCACCAACTTTTGCAATCTCTTCTTGAATCATTCTGGTGAGGACAGACTTCACTCTTTCGCGTAGCGTTGGTTGGCCAATCGCTGAAATTCCTTTTGGGGGCAGCCTCAAAAGGGCGTTCAGTCGATGCTTTCTGCTTTCTAGCTCACGCTCTTTTGTGTTCGCCCATGATTCTTCTTCGGCAAGTTTTTTGAGTTCAGGAATACTCGAAGGCTTGAAGAGCTTGGGGACAGAGGCGTATTCAATGATTCCCTGTCTAATTGGCTCCATGCGGCTATGATGAAGGTCAATCTCTCTTGAGGTGACAATGGGGGTTTGCTCGAATGCAATAAAGGCCCTGACAACCTCAACTCTTGTCCCCATTTTTCTGCCCGTATCGTTTTCAAGAAGGGCTTCGGTACCCCTGTGAATCTTATCTGCCAGCTTAGCCATCGATTTGAGCTGCTTTTCGGTAGCGTTTGCTCTAACCACATATTCTCGTATGAGCATTGCGTTGAGCCGCTGAATACTGTTCTCGCTTAGCTCAGAAAGTGCTTGTTCTTCAAGCACCTGTTCCTTGGTACCACCCTGGGCGGTCGAATAGTCAGCAGGAGTGCAAGTAAGGGTGAAAAGCAGCAACAGCGGTAAACGAGAGATGGGCATGAAGGGAATTCCAGATTAGTAGAGTGCAATGTATTGTTCGAGCGAATTACTGAGGGCTTCCAGGTCACGGAGTAACGCCTCAACTTCATCAGCAGTGCGTTGAGATTGGTAAACCTTGTCTTTGCTTTTGACCCGTCTTGACCGCTCAGCGGCAGAGTCAACCTGTTCGGTGAGAGTGTTGATGCGGTTGTCTATCTCTGTGGCACTGGTGCAAATCTCTAAAAACGCTTCCTTTTTGGCAGGGAGGCCACGTAACAGGGCGAGTGAGAACTCTGATGTTGGCTTTGTTGCCCACCAGCGTTTCCATCCGAACTTTTTTTTGCCGACAAGTTCAACCTCACGGAACCACTTTCTTACGTCACGTAAGTGATGCTCTGCGTTGTCGGTGGTGACGATGATATCTTTAGCATATCCGCGAACCGTCCAAACATCAGCACGTTCTGCGAATAATTCAATGCCGCACCAAATGAGGCCAAAAACAGCGACTAGTAGCAAGATTTTTCCGCATTTAGTAATGAGCCTATCGGTACGAAGCCAGCGGAATAAAAATAGGTCTACGGAGAATTCAACAAGATGGTCGGCAAACGATTGGGGACCAGAGGCTTGGCCTGATTCGCCACCTGAGAGCCTCCAGCGAGGTTTCCCCTCTTTAAGCGGTGAACCAGCTTGATGGGCTGGAACAAAATCGTTCCCTGGTATGATGCCATCGATAAAAGTCAATGCGTAGAGGTACGGGTCGGAGTCGTGACGATAGATTTCTAAGCCGGTTGCCCCTGCGTGCTGGACTAAAAGGGAAGCAATCTCGGCATTTGGGACAGTGAAAGGACGAGCAGACTCAGCAAGAACGATGAGCGTTCGATGAAGCACGAGATTTGATGAGTCGGAGGAGCCGTCTGAATCTTTAAGAAGATACTCCAAGAGTGCCTTGGCACCAGGGTCATCGCTTGTGAGGTACTGATAGGCAAATTGCTGGGCTTGGTGAACCGCTGACTCCGCATTTTGAGCAGCAAGGGAGAGTTCACACCACGCTCGTTCCACACCTTGCCGAGTGTACTGGCTAGTGTCAATGATTCCCAAGACTTCGAATAAATTCTCGCAAACCACAGCGAACTCCAAAAATCCCCAAGATTTCGGCTAACCCATCAGCATAGATTTCGTAGAATATAAGCTACTTTTGGTCTTTCGTGAACCATCCCCAATCACGAATTTTTGAGCCGTCTCCCTTTCCGAAAAGGCCGGGAAACGCTCAAGTGTCGAGGTCGTTGTGTCTAGTTTGCTGAGTAGTCAACCTTTGACTGCTCACTGAACCGGATAGCTCGCTCTTGCAGCCAGCTACCCATTTTATCCAAGGAGGGTAAAAATGAAAAAACGACGAAGACATAGAGAAAAGCGACTACGCCCTAAGCATGGTCGCAAATGGATTACTGTGGAGAGACGCATCCCAGGAAATGCACGGGAAAACACCAACTTCTGGTTCGGCTTTTTTGTAGGCATGAACCTGTTGTTGATTCTAATCGGCACCATCCGATTAGCTGTCGCGTCATAAGCACAATCACCAAACCGCAAAGCCCTTCCATTTCGGAAGGGCTTTGCCCTTTAGGGTTGCATCAACCAGAGAATACCGATTGGCAAAGCAAAGGTGGCACCGCAGAGAGCACCAAAATAAAAACGCCTTACGGTGGCTTGCTCATCGGTATCGCCAACGAGCCAAGTGTCTACCTTTTCTTTGATTTGCCCCAGCTTTTCGTACATGCTCCACAATTAGCACAAAGAACGATTTGATAGCAATCAATCGTGGACGAGCATTCCTTTTTTCGCTGCTTAGGGTACATTTTCGCGGCAATACGCTTAATACCCTATATTTACCGCTTTTGACCCTTTCGGAAAATTTCAAGGCAAGAGCACCCTTCGCAACTAGCGTGAATTAGAGTAGACTGACAACTGCTCCTAAACGAGTATTCCTTTTTGTGCCCGCTCCCTTTTTAGTGAGCCGACACAAATCATCAAGCACCAGTAAACGACAAACCTCCCCTCACCAACCTGTGACTACAACCACTCCATGCGTGGTTGTAATTAGAGGTAGGAATTGGCCTACCCAATTTTAGACGGAGGGGACCATGTCACGGCTCGTGCTTGATAATATGCCCCCCAGCTTTTCGCTGCGGGGCTTTTTTTATTGGCTAGCATCGTTATCGCCAAAATGCTGAGCTAAAACTTCCATTTCCTCCACGGTAAAAATCGAATCATTTCCTGTCGCAAGTTCGATTTTCAACTCCTTGCACTTAGCAACGAGTGCCACCGAATCGATGCCGTGCAAACGGGCAAAGTAGAGCAATGTCCTGTCCACAGGCATCTCTGGGGCAAGTTTTTTTGCCGCCTCTGCAATCTGCCTTTTCATGGCTTCACCGCGTTTCTTTTTCTTGGCCTTTGCAGCTTGCTTTTTGAGTTTGGCTGCTGGTGTAGAATCTCCACGCCTTTCAAGTGGAGTAACTGATTGAGGCTCATTTTCGTAGGACCTCAATACAAACCCAAGTTCAGACAGTGTTCGGCTCTCCTGTGGGCCAATGAACATGCCGTGTATATGGCGAGGGATGGCCTCAGTGGGTGTTAGGCTGCCCCTACCGCCATCACGGACATAGATAACGGAGCTTGGAAAACAGGCATTCGCTAATCGGTTCGCTTCGTAATCGAATCGAGGAACCCTTTGTTCATGCAATCCAAACGCATTGGAGTGCGTTTGGGCCTGAGTATTTGTTTCAGCATGGCCTGTCTGGGTGCCTTGTTTCCGGCTAATTGAATCGATGGTATCAGCTCGATAAGTTTCAGTAACGTCTTCGCTTTGAGATGCTGAATTTGCTTGAGAACGCGAAGCATTGCTTCCCACGGTGGTTGAGTCGCTCCGCAGGAAGGCCGATTTGAAACCAGAAAGTTGCTCAAACATTTCTAGCAGGTCCAGGTCTTCGATACTAAACGCTTGGCGAAAAGCACAGTTTTGAAAAACGATTTCAAACAGGCCGCCATCTTTCTTGGGCAACGATTTGGGGGTCTGATGGCTCAAAATAAAGCTCAAGCCTAAAGAACGAGCATCCTCGAAACGCTGCACGATATTTTTTACGCCAAGGCGTTGAAACTCATCAACGAAAAGAAAACACCTTCTACGCTTTCCTATTTCGCCGGTGCCAGCACGAATCTGCTCAATCAACTCAGCGAGCAACGAGAACACCATCATACGCCCAATATCCCACGACTCGTTGGGCATGAAGGTCGAGCCTAAATGCACGTAGAGCACCTGCCCCTGCTCAATGACTTGCTGCAAGTTGAGCGTATCGGCAGGTGCTACAGAGGAATCCGTGGCGAGTTTATCAAGCAAACGAAGCCGCTGGATTTTATCATAAAGCCCTCGTGCATCACGCCAGGAGGTGACAATCACCTCGTCGTCCTTGAATTTATTGGAGATACGCTTTTTCTTTGCCGTAACCACTTCGCCAACGAGGTCCACAAGTCTGTTGTACGAGAGCGTATGAATCCCGTTTGTGTGAATAACAGCAGTGAGGGCTGTCCCCATTGCATTAGTGAAGTATTCCTCACCGTATACGGGGTCGTAGACCAAGCCGAAGCCGTTGAGCAGAAATCCGACCTGTTTGTTGACTCCGCGAAGTTTTCTTGCACTCGATAATATATCCCACCTGGGAGATTCAAAATCTTCATCCGGCGAGTAGAACAAACAATGCTCGCCCTGGCCACGAGACTGGGCAACTCTGTCGGCAGCAGCTTTGAGACCAATATCGGGAATTTCCTTCATGTCAAAAATAATGAGTGGATGAGAGGGCAATTCTCCGAGCGGTTTACCATCCCCATCAAAGGCTGCACCGAGTTGTTCAACCAGTGGCACCATTCCACACTGAGTTTTGCCTGAACCGGTAGCACCTAGAATATAACAATGGTCATAGAGCACTTTTTTGGGCACTAACTGAGGGATGCCAAGCTCAGCATTGAAGCCGACAAAAACATGATTACGAAGCTGCGGAACCTTGTGGATTATCTCAACGATTGAAGAACCCACCGAAGGCAAGCCTTGACGAGTTCCGTCAGCGATAGACTTGCGTACTTCGTCAATAATACGATTCCACTCGGTAAGACCTACGAGTGACTGCGGTGCATCACAAGAAAGCTCCGAAGGTGTTGACCTAGCAACAATCTTTTCAGCAAGAGTTCTCTGCCGCTGCTCTCTTCTAATTGCTCGAATATCGTAGGCCACGAAGTAGCTCCTCCAACCGATTTGAATTCGTGGCAACAACAGAACAGTGATGAATTGCTGAATGCTCGATTGGGCTAAGACGCTTTTGTAGAGCTTGGCCAACCCGTTGAGATTTTTCTGCGGTTTGAACAATGGCCGTCACTCGCAGCTTTCCTGTATTTAGCCATTCGGTTGGTTCAGGGGTCCAAGAGCTAGCAGAGCAATCGGCAAGTTCTTCAAATCGCTCCTCGACTTTTGATAGAATTGTTAGGTCTTTGGTGCTTGCCCCTGGTACGTACACCGAGTGCAGGCAATAGCTCCCTGAGCACTGCATCACGAGATGGCGCCCAGGTATGGGTTCGCCAAAGAACTCCGTGATTTCCGATTGTTCAAGGCGAATTCTTTTCTTGCCACTCAAGCAGCAAAAAGCAAGTAGATTGATATTGGTATCGTTTGGGGCCTTGCTGCGTTCAACGCTGCCAGTGACCACTTTGGAGCCGAGCTTAGTGAGAACATAGGCTTTCCTTCTCCCCTGAAAACCTCCCACGGTTTGAAGGTACGGGCTTTTACCGTCACAAAGGGCGGTCAGCGTTTTTCTGGAACTCCGTTCACGAAAAAAAAGATGGTCAATGATTTCAGTAAAACTCAAGCGGTATCTGGCTACATGCTTTAGCACCTGCTCTTGTTGTGCTGAAAGGGAGTGTTGCTTACCAGATTTCATAGCTGATGCCGTGTTCTTGGCAGTAGTTGTGATACTGCTCGATTTTACCAGAGCGATAGTTTCCTAGTAATTCAACCGCTATTACCTTGGGATTTTTACCGGAGCCAATAAGGGCCGCGTCTGCCCTGTTGCCCTCTGGGAATGTTTCGCCGAACCCGTCTTCGTGCAACCAAGAGTATAATGGATGGTGGGCATACCTGCTAAGAAATAGTTCTGCCACCCAGACATCATGGGCCGTCTCTGATTCTCGTGGGCCTCTGATTTTGACGGCACCGTAGAGATTCCTCGCTTCAGCCGTTGCCACTGCTATCATTTCAGGAAGCCTTTCAGCCGACCATCTGCGATAGGCCGTTCGAGCAAGCTCCTTAAAACTTGGTGGTGGTCCATGAGATCCCCAAGAAACGAGTGGTGCTACACCGAGATCGGGGGGGCAAATCCAAGCTGTTGAAAGCTGTAATAACCCCTTGGTTTGGAGCCTCCGAAGTCGGTTCTTGACTCGCTCTATTACAGGTTCGCCGGTAGCTTTCTGAGCTTGCTGAGCGGTAAGAATCCTGACTGAATTGGTGAGAACTTTCAGGAGTTCGAGGTTCATGTCTGAGGTGTTCTGGAGGGTCATTCAGAGGGCTTTGGACTAAACGGGAAGGCTTTTATGGGAACTCGCAAGTCGTTGCGTAGATGGACTTTAGCCAGCCAGACAAGGACATTAAGGGGGACATTACGCACCAGCCGTATCGTACGCAGTATTTTGGAAACACTCGCTCATCCTGAAGCTAGTAGGACAAGGGCAAATTGCTTGATTTTAGCATGTGCTTATGAGACTCCTAGGGCATGAGCCTGACACAAGATGACATAAAAACAATCGAATCGATGCTTGAAAAGCAAAGCTCGGAGCTACAATCTGATATGAGTAGCCTCAAGGACGAGCTACGGGCCGATATGAGTAGCCTCAAGGACGAACTGCGAGCTGATATGAGTAACCTCAAGGACGGGTTGCAGGCCAACATGGAAAACATCAAAGACCAAATTATTCGAGCCTTCGGGATGACCGAGGAGAACATCCGGCAGGATGCAACGCATGTTGATGAACACGCCGCTCTTAAAAGTCGAGTCGCTCGTATTGAACAACACGTTGGCCTCGATACCGCAACAGGATAAGGACGGCCACTGCCTCCCTTGAATCACACCATCCCATCTTTGCGTTTCCAATGCCATATGTATGCAACAAAGGCTCGAAAAGAGCTTTCCATGTGTTAAAATAAGAGAGCTTCTACTCTTACTTGAGGAATGGCTTGATGAGTCTCCAGCGTGATTTATTCTCCGGCGAAATTATTCCAGCAAAAAATGGGCAACGCTCTCCTCGATTGCGGAATTCAAATGGCCACACCAAAAATGGCGAATCTAGCAAACAGCCTAATAGAGCATCAAAAGAGCTAGTTGAGCAGATAGCCTCGCTAGAAAAAACGATTCTTGAGCTACGCGATTTTATCAGTCAGCAGCAACCGTCTAAAGAATCGTACAGCACCCAAGAGATTGCGAGCATACTGGGCCGCAAGCCGTACACGGTTCGTGAATGGTGTCGGCTCAAGCGAATCAATGCCTTTAAGACAATGTGTGGTCGAGGCTGTGAGGAAGAATGGCGAGTCAGCCATGAGGAACTGGTACGCATTCAGAATGAGGGACTGCTACCAACTCCTGCACGTTACTAGCTAGAACACTTTGTCTAGCACCTTCTTTTGCACATCTGGGAACAAGTGGCGGTATCGTTTTCGCTGCTCATCGGTTTGGTGGCCTACCCAATCGTCAATCATTCGTTGGTCAACGCCTTGGGAGGCACAGTTTGAGATAAAGCTGTGACGGAAGACGTGCCACCCTGGGACGACACTCCATTTGGATTCCCGAAGAGCGAACTGTAAATGATTGTGAGCTTCGGCAGGTAGTACGCCTCCCTCGATTTCAGGCAACACGAGCTTTCTGTTGGTAGGCCATACACGCAGAAAAGTAGCTTGCCCCTCTGTTCTGTGTTCCAGCCAGTCGCTAAGAATCGGAGCAAGCGAAGCTGCTATAGGAACTTGGCGAAAAGTACGTTTACTACGGCTACGTTTTTTCTCACGCAACAATAAATTCCCAGGGACTAGATGAATGTCTTGGTGCTGGGAGCGGCACAACTCAGAACGACGAGCACCGGTGTAGGCAGCAAGGGCAGCCATCGGGTAAAGGTAGCTGTAGGTGGAATTCTGCTCAATCAGAGCAAGAATCTCTGATATTTCGGTGATTCTCAGATAGAGGCCATGCCAGAGTTCTTGTTGCTGCTGTTTGGGAATCTTACCGATGGCGATTTCACGCTCTATCTCCTCTCTGGTTCGATAAGGCGGTTTTTCGTCCAGCTTGGGGAACTTGAGGCTGCGTAGTGATATTGGTTTGGTCACGTACTCATGGGCGATTGCCCAATTCCAGATGGACCGAAGCGTAGCAAGTTCTTTCTTAATCGTAGTGGGGCTTAAAGTCTTTCCAAACCTGCCTGGCTGTAAGGCTCGGTGGTTGATGTAGTTTTGGAGGTGTTCTTGCGTCACGCTCCGCAATTCAAGCTGATGCCCCAGGGTGCCAGCAACGTGTGCCATGTGAGTGCTGGCTGTGGAGAGAGTATTTGCCTCCATAGAATCTGGTGGCAAGCTTTCAACAAACCGCTGGTACAACTGCCCAATTTTTAGACGGCGTGGAACACTGATACGCTGGTTGAGTTGCCCGTCGGAGAGCAGGAACGAGACGATGTCTGCATCGTCAGGAACGGCTAGTCGACCTGAATCAACGAGGCGTAGATTTTCCTCAATTCTGGAACGACGAGAGACCGCCTCCTTCTTGTTTTTTGTTTTCAGCGACCGACGTAACTTTTGTTTGCCGAGTCTGAAAACGATGTGATACGTGCCAGATTTTTTTTGTTCAAGCCAAGCCATCGTGTGGGTTACTCCTACCTTGCCATTGTCAAAGTAGGTGGTCGATAGCGCAATCGATGTAAGAGCCACACAAGCGCCCTGCTGCCCTCCTTTTGCCCTCCTTTTGGTTAAAAAACGCAAAAAGGACTCAAAGCGATTTGCTTCAAGTCCTTATTGAGTCACAGCTTACAACTTTAAGAAACAAGCTGGGGAACTAGGATTTGAACCTAGACTGAGGGATTCAGAGTCCCTAGTGCTACCGTTACACCATTCCCCAGAAGCTCTTCAACGGAA
>QIGM01000211.1 GCA_003230795.1 bacterium | reverse complement strand
ACTCGTGCGACATTATTCATTGGCTGCTGTGCGGTAAGACTTACTCCTGCCGTCTGCGCATGAGTCCGCAACTTCTGCGAGCGAGGGTCTTTAGAGTTGAACCGTTCCTTCATTAAACGCGCCCACATACGTCTTGCTGCGCGGAACTTTGCAATCTCTTCAAAAAACTCGTTATGCACGTCCCAAAAAAACGATAAGCGAGGAGCAAAGGAGTCGATGTCCATTCCTCGCTGAAGGCAATGCTCAACGTAAGTAATGCCATTATAGAGTGTAAAAGCGAGCTCTTGGACCGCGGTCGCTCCGGCTTCCCGGATATGATAGCCGGAGATACTTACGGGATGAAACTTCGAAGCATGCTCGCTGCAATATTCGATCATGTCTCCCACGATTCGAACACCGGGTTCCGGGGGGCATATCCATTCTTTCTGCGCGATGTACTCTTTTAAAATATCGTTTTGAATAGTGCCGGCGATCGAATGAAGGTCTATTCCTTGCCTCTTGGCTAAGGCAAAGTACATTGCAAGAGCGGGTGCCGCACTGCAGTTAATTGTCATGGAGGTGCTTACCGTATCGAGCGAAATTCCTGCAAAGAGCGATTCCATATCCTCAATGCAAGCAACACTAACCCCTTCTCTGCCAACTTCGCCTCGAGAAAGCTCATGATTGGGGTCGTAGCCCATGAGCGTGGGCATATCGAAGGCGGTGCTTAGTCCGGTTTGTCCTTGGCCGAGGAGGTAATGAAAACGTTTGTTCGTATCTTCCGGTGTTCCGAAGCCAGCGAATTGTCGCATGGTCCACAGGCGGCCACGATACATACTTGCTTGAGGTCCTCGCGTGAAAGGATATTCACCTGGGTAGCCTAGGCTGTCTTCGTCTTTATGTTCGGCTCTGTCATGCTCGTCTTGGAGGGCTTTGACCTCGAGACCGCTCATTGAACGAAACGCGGGCTTTCTTTCTTTTTGTTTGGAGTAGGAATTTTGGTGCCAGGCATCCCTCGTGGTGGAACGATTCGGTTGGTGCCCGGCATGCATCGTAGTGGAACGATTCAGTTGGTGCCCGGCATGCATCGTAGTGGAACGATTCGGTTGGTGCCCGGCATGCATCGTAGTGGAACGATTCGGTGGGCTCTTTTTTTTCGAATCTCTCTTACTCATTTAGCTTTGCTTTTACCTTTCTTTGTTTACAGACCCGACTAGGATGCTCTTCTATTCCTTCAAGAGCTGGCTTGCGATCACGAGTCGCTGAATTTCGCTTGTTCCTTCGTAAATTTCAGTAATCTTGGCATCGCGTAGGTATCGTTCGACATTAAACTCCCTTACGTAACCGTAACCGCCGTGGATTTGAATGCCTTTGAGCGCACATTGGACAGAGGCTTCTGACGCAAAGAGCTTCGCTTGCGCGGCTGCTCTAGTGTAGGGCAGTTTCGCATCTTTTCTTCGCGAGGCGCTAAGTGCCATAAGCCGGGCTGCGTCAATCGAACAGCTCATATCAGCAAGATGATTTTGGATACTCTGATGTTGTCCAATCGGTTTGCCAAAAGCTTTGCGTTCACGCGCATACTGCAGAGAGTCTTCTAAGGCCGCTCTTGCAATGCCTACCGCTTGAGATGCAATACCGATTCGGCCGCCGTCGAGAGTGGACATCGCTATCTTGAAACCCAAACCTGGCGTGCCTAGTAGTTGATCGTTGCTTAGCTCAACGTTATCAAACGTAATGCTAGACGTCGGAGAGCCACAAATGCCGAGCTTGTCTTCCTTCTTGCCGATGCTTACGCCTTTTGTAGTCTTTAGATCTACTATAAACGCATTAATGCCTTTATGTTTTTCCTCAGGGTTTTCCATCGTGAAGAGAATGCAGACATCTGCTTCTGGGCCGTTGGTGACCCAATTCTTCACACCGTTAATGACCCATGTATCGCCTTCTTTCTTCGACATACAGGTCTGCGCGGCAGCATCGCTACCAGTTGAAGGCTCGCTCAGTGCAAAGCAGCCGAGCGATTCGCCGCTCGCTAGTTTTGGCAGATATCTTTTTTTCTGCTCATCTGAGGCGTGATTCAATATCGGCCAAATGCAGAGAGAATTGTGCGCGCTGACAATGACGCTCGTTGAGGCACACACCCGAGCAAGTTCTTCGACGATAACGCTGTAGGAGACAAAATCAAGCTCAGCCCCACCAAATTCCTCGGGCACGAAAACACCAAGGAATCCCAAGGCGCTTAGTTTAGGAATGAGTTCTTTGGGGAAGTAATGTTCGTGATCAACCTTGCGCGCGAGCGGCAGAACTTCTTTCTCTGCAAAATCCTTCGCAGTGCTACGCACAAGACGTTGCTCTTCGGTTAGTTCGAATTCGACGTTTTCGGTGGACACCTAATTATTTTCCTTTGAACTGAGCAGAGCGTTTTTCAAGAAAAGCGGATAGCCCTTCTTTAGTATCGTCATGCGCGAAGAGATTAATAAATTCTGCTGTTTCATTTTCAAGTCCACTCGAGAGAGCTTCACCGTCCAGGCTTTGCATTGTTCGCTTAGCTGCGGCTAGCGCCAAAGGACCACGAGAAGAAAGTTTCTTAGCAAGCGCCCTCGCCTCTGCTTCAAGCGCCTCCGGCTCAACTAAGTAGTCCACCAAGCCGATTCTATGAGCCTCCGAGGCAGAAATGCTTTCACCCGTAAGGATTAGCCTTCTTGCCACTCCATTGCCGCAGCGAAGCTGAAGTCTTTGGCTACCTCCAAATCCTGGGATGAGCCCCAAATTCACCTCTGGCTGGCCGAAGTTCGCTCGCTCACTTGCCACAATTAAGTCGCAGGCGAGCGCAAGTTCCATGCCTCCGCCTAGTGCGAAGCCTTGCACGACGGCGATAACTGGAAGCGGAAGTGCTTCGATTGAACGCATTGTGCTTTGGCCCAACTCGGCAAAGTTCTTTCGCTCGCTAGGACTTGCCTCAGACATTTGCCTAATATCAGCCCCGGCAACAAAGGCCTTTTCTCCCTCACTGCGCAAGAGAACGCAGCGGCAGCGAGAATAGGCTTTATCTCCCGCGCAGCTTGCTTGCAATTCGGCGACAGCTGCGCGAATTCCGCTCAGGACAAGATCGTTGAGAGCGTTAAGACTCTTCTCTCGCTTAATCACTATCGAAGCCACGTCTTCTTCGTAGTGCAGCTCTACTACTTCACTCATGACTTGTTCTCCAACGTTTAGACTTTCTAAATCTTAGTTTCTGGGCTTAGTTTACGGGCGTTTTAGCCAGGCGGCCAAGTCATCTTTCGTCCGCCGAGGAGATGCATGTGGAGTTGAAATACACTCTGACAGCCATTCTCTCCGGTGTTGATCACGACGCGATATCCCTCATCGGCGATGTTCTGCTCTCGGGCAATCTCACTGCAACAGAGAAGCATATGTCCAAGAAGCTCTTTGTCCTCGGCTTCTATCTCTTTCAGGCTAGGAATAGTTTTTTTTGGAATGATGAGTATGTGGCTAGGACTGACAGGATTGACATCCCGAAAGGCCAAACAGAGCTCATCCTCATAGAGGATATCTGCCTGAATTTCTTTACGAATTATCTTGTGAAAAATGGTCTCTTGTTCGTTCATCAGCGGCGCTAAAAATTCTACTGAAGTTTCTCGGACTACCCGCCGATTATAGGCATAAGCAAACTCGTCGTAACACTACCAATACGACCCGAGATTCCTCTCAGGGCAGCCGTGTCCGTATTTTGGCTCGAAAATTGTAGTAAATCTATTCAGAGGAATTACCTGGTCTTTGAAAAAGCCTAAGTGTGTGAAAACATTAGGGGCGAGGGTTTTCAGTGGAAACAAATATCACAGTGGATGTACATAATTCGGACGAAAAGGGCGCTCCAGCTGGGGCCATGCTAATCACTAGCAACCTAGATGAGCGTATTCGGACACTAAAGGAGCAGGGCTTAAAGCACCTCTCTGAGCTAGCCTCTCGTCAGCGAGATGGTGTCTATGGATCAAACGTGCTTCGGCGCTTACAGGTTCCCCTGGAATTCTCCCAAGTTGAAATGCTTGAAGCTGAGCTAAAGAATCAAGGGATTCTTCCAAATGGCTCAGGACGAGGCTACTCACTCACACAAATCGGTTCTCAAGAATCAAGTTTATGGTGCTGGCGTGCGGAACGTTACGGCGGCAAAGGCAAGACGCTTGCCTTTACAATGCTCTTACCAGAGTTTGTGGTCTCTCGAGCGGCAGAGTTAATAGTATCCGCCGATAGCGGAGAGTCTTCGAGACAATCACCAAGCGCGAGCATGCATAGAAAAAAAATTGAGAGTCCAACAAGTATGCGCGAAGAGCTAAACTTTCTCGAGCGCTTTGCTGCATATCTTTGCGGTGCATACGATCATGCTGAAAATCGCTATCAGCGCGGTTTGAACCTTGTTTTGCAGGTTCTAAGTTGCTCGATGCTTCGCCAAAGCCAAGCAGAGGAATCTCTCGATACACTTCATTTCTGTTTGCCAATTACCAAAGCAGAGTTCTTAACGACGCTAAAATCAGCGAAGCTTGAGAAGCAGGTTCAGACGGTTCTACGCTAACTGGGACTGTTGAAAAACAGTCCCTTAACTGCGACCAGTTAGGACGACCTACCTATTTCTTTGAACTAGGAATTTTGCGGAACTCTTCAAGCAAGAGATGCGTCTCAATGAGCGCGAACACGAGTGTCCCTAATCCCGCGAATATATACACTAGATTCCATTGTGAAGGTACGGCTCTCTGAATGAGGGTTATGGGAAGGGCAACAGCTGTTGGGATTAGCCCCTGTTCGGGTGAGATGTTGGCTTGCACGGCAAAGCAGAGCAAGAAGGCAAGTGGCCAAATCAATCGTAAGACTATGACGCCCATAAACGGGTGCTACCGACTAAGAGTAAACTAACGACAATCCGTGTGTGCCTAAGCCCTTTCTGCTCAGTGAGTAGGAAAGAACTACGGCACTAACACTAGTTAATAGGTCGTCATTTTAGTTCACAATCTTAAGCGCCGGTTGTTCGCTTTTTTTCGATGCTAACTGCTCAAGCAGAGAGTCTCGGAGATCTGCAAATACCTTTGCGCTCGCACTGTCATTTGAGAGCGCGATAGGCTCACCTATGTCTCCACCCTTGCGAATGGCGATATCGAGTGGAATCTTGCCGAGGAGCGGGAGATTGTAGGTCTCGCAGAGTTCCTCGCCCCCACCGCTACCGAAAATATCGATTTGTTCGCCGCTGGGTGTGGTGAAACCTGACATGTTCTCCACGACTCCCAAAACGTCGACGTTTACCTTTTCAAACATCTTAATCGCTCTGCGAACATCAGCGAGCGCGACTTCTTGCGGAGTAGTCACTATCACTGCTCCCTGAAGCTGAACCATTTGGGCGAGCGAGAGTTGAGCGTCGCCAGTTCCAGGCGGTAAATCGACGATGCAGATATCAACATCACCCCAGTTCACATCATGAAAGAGCTGATGGATCGCTTTGCCAAACATTGGGCCACGCCAAACAACTGCGTCATCTGGATTCTGCAAAAAGAAGGCAATGGAGATGAACTTTACGCCATACTTCAAAGCTGGAATGAGGCGTTCCTCGCCATCTACCTTGAGCTCTCCCCCACCCATGAGTGTCGGAATGCTTGGGCCGTAGAAATCAACGTCAATGAGAGCGATCTTCTTTGGATCAGGTCCGTTCGCGAGCGCTACCGCGAGGTTCGCGGCGACAGTGGATTTCCCAACACCACCCTTTCCACTTGCGACTGCTACAATCTTATCCATAATCTTACTGTCCTATGTTCGTTGCCGATTATTATTTACCGGCGCTTACTACCCGGCGCTTACTACAACGTGTGATTCAATTACGCAGCGCAGGGACTTATTTCTCCAGCGCGTTGTCTCGCGATTTTTTCTTTTCTCTCGATGAGTGGAGCGACGTCATCCTCGAAGGTCTCTTGATAGAGTCTATCCAGGAGGCTTCGTTTGATCTTCAAATCGACGATCTCCCAAGGTAGAATTTCCTCTTTCGAAAAACTCCGAGAAACAAAGAAATCTGGGCTCGGCGCACCTTCGATAAACTCTTCAGAACCTTTTTTTACCAACCAGCGCCAATCGTGTCCATTCTGGTGGAGAAAATAGAGCATATCCCCCACTCTTCTGTCGCCTCTTGAGAGAACCGTTTGGAAATAACTTTCTCGAGGGGACTCGTGTTTCATCTCGACGCCCCCCATTGAGCGCACACCCTGTTTTACCAGACCAATGCGCTTTTTAATCTCGCGAAAGCCTAAGAAAGGGTGACGCTGAAAAGGTGTCCACGCCTTCGGAATAAACGGGTTTACTGAGAGGATGATTTTCGGGGCGACGGTAAACGATTCTTGCTTACGTGCGGCGGCCATCGCGGCGTCTCGGACTCGACTGACAAGAGCTACAATGTCGGCGACATCCTCTTCGGTTTCTGATGGCAGCCCTACCATGAAATAGAGCTTGAAATTTCGAATTCCGGCTTCAGCAAGTGTGGCAACTCCACTTACTACCTGCTCATCCGGTACTCGTTTGCCAATGCGGAAACGCAGATTTTCATTACCTGCTTCAGGTGCAAGCGCTACTGTTTTGTATTCAGATTCGGAGAGACTGGCAGCAAGTTCAGGCGAAACTTTCTGGCTCATAATCGAGCTCAGGGCCGCTCGTTTACCTGCCTTTGCGACAGAACCAGCAAGTTCAGCAATGTGCCGATGGCTAGAGACGGAAGCACCAACGAAGCCAATCGAATCACTAGATTCTAAGCCAATCTTAACAGTCTCTTGAAGCATTTCGCGCGAGCGCTTTCGAACAGGGCGATACATATAGCCGGCGACACAAAACTTGCATCCAACTTCACAGCCACGACCTGTCTCGGTCATATACATAGATTTGAATTCAGTATTCGGAGTTTGAACAGCCGTTGTTGTGGGATAGGCATCGAGGTCTTGAACTACTCTGCGCTGGACCCGCTTTGGAGAACGCCCTAGATTGGAAAAAGATTCTATAGAATGGTCGTCTTTGTATCCTACTTTGTAGCGTGAGGGTATGTAGATACCTTCCAATTCTGCCATCTCATCAAGCAGCTCCTCAAGCGTTGAGCGATTATCTCGATGATGCCTGAAGCATTCAGCTATTTCAGCGACTATCTCTTCTCCCTCACCGATTACAATTGCATCGAAGAAATTCGCCAGAGGTTCTGGATTTAGCGTAAGTGCTGCGCCTCCTCCCAGAATAAACGGACGAGCCCCAAGGTCGCGTTTTTCAGCCTCTCGGTTCAGCTCTTGACAAGACTCCAAGTTAAGACCTGCGGCCTCAAGCATTTTGAGCACATAAGGGTAATCGGTCTCGAAGGAGACGCTGAGTGCTAACAGGTCTGCGTTCGCAAGCTGAGAGTTGGTCTCGAAGCTCTTGATTGCAGACTCTGCTTCGTCCGGAAGGTAAGCTCGTTCAACGGAGAATCTCTGTTCTTCAGAAAAGAGACGATACACTGTTTGAAAGCCGAGATTCGACATTGCAAGCCAGTAGCGGTTTGGATAAGCGACGACAGTCCTGATGTCACCACCAGATTTAACTGAGAAGAGATGACGCTCGGACTTTAGCAGCTCAGCGTTTAGTAGCTCAGGTCTGAGCGGATTTTTGGTGGAATGTGACGCTTTACTCAAAACGATTGCCTCTATTAATATTTGCGAGACGTGCGCGAAGCTTGTGGCATTTGAGCGGAAGGTGTGTGTCCAGGTCTCTGCAGTGTCTGTTCAGAGACCGGAACACTAAGGCTGGCTTAATCAGCCTGACGACGTAGGAAAGTAGGAATCTCGTATTTTTCCTCTTCCTCAGCACCACCACTACCAGACATTACAGAAAGCTTCTTCAGCTTAATCTGCTCAGTATTTCCATCCTGCTTGTTTCGAGCATAGGTGGGAATATCCAGTTTCTTCTCGTAAGCCGGTGACTCAACGCCGCTTGCGCGAGTTGAGGCAGACGGGATACTGCTTCCACTAAGTCGAGCCTGTTCTCTCTCACCGAATCCGGTAGCGATAACAGTGACTCGAACCATGTCAGCAAGCTCTTCATCAATGACCATTCCCCAGATGATGTTTGCATCATCATGAGCCTCAGCGTGAATAAGCTCAGCAGCCTCGTTGATTTCTTGAAGAGTGACATCAGGACCTGCAGTAACATTGATGAGAATGCCACGCGCGCCGTGAATAGAGATGTCTTCGAGAAGAGGACTTGAAATTGCTTTCTCAGCTGCTTCAAGTGCACGATTCTCTCCACTACCCTCGCCTGAGCCCATCATTGCCATACCCATTTCGGCCATGACCGCTCGAACGTCGGCGAAATCGACATTGACAAGACCTTCAAACAGGATGAGGTCAGAGATTCCCTTTACTGCTTGATAGAGAACGTCGTCGGCCTTGCGGAAAGTATCGAGCAAGGTCGTGTTTCTACCTGCGATGGAGAGAAGACGCTGGTTTGGAATAGTAATGAGTGTATCGACTTCCTTTTTGAGGGCTTCGATTCCAGCATCAGCATTAGTCATTCGTCGCTTTCCCTCGAAGAGGAATGGCTTGGTGACAACACCAACAGTGAGTGCTCCCATCTCTCGGGCGATGCTTGCAACAACTGCTGCACCACCACCACCAGTTCCACCACCCATGCCGGCAGTGACGAATACCATGTCAGAGCCTCCAATGGCGTTACGAATTTCGTCAGCACTTTCTCTTGCAGCACCTTCGCCTACCGCAGGATTGGCACCAGCGCCGAGACCTTTGGTTAGCTCAGCGCCAAGTTGAAGTGTGCGCTCAGCTGAAGATGAAGTGAGTGCCTGAACATCAGTGTTGGCGTGAATAAACTGTACGCCTTTTAGGCCAGAGCGAATCATGTTGTTGACTGCGTTTCCGCCGCCACCACCGATACCGATGACTTTAATGCGAGCACCAAGAGGCTCATCGCCGTAGTTCCGATTGATGTCTTCCACCACGAACTCTGGTTTGCTTACGTCAACGCTAGAATCTTCAGAAGAAGAAGCATTCTTGTCTTTGCTGGCATTTAGCTCAGTTTTGTTTTGCTTTTTTCCTGAATCGTCACTGCTCGCCATCGCTGGTTTCTCCTTTGGG
>QIGM01000129.1 GCA_003230795.1 bacterium | reverse complement strand
TTTCTAAGCGTGTGATTCCTTTGTCTTCGCCCCAGCAGGTTTGAGTGTTGAGGTGACAGAAGCCGGAGCCGTGTTGCTCGACGGTGAATCTTAGAGTGTCTCTGTCGCAGTCGAGATCTATTGCTAGTAGGCGTTGGCTGGCGCCTGAGGTCTCGCCTTTTACCCAAAGTCCGCGCGAGCGCGAGTGGTAGACGCCTAGTCTTCGACGGACAGCTTCATCGACGCTCTCTTGATTGGAATAGGCAAGTCCTAGGGCGACGCCGTGACGGTCGCAGATAACCGTGGGCCAGAGGCCGTCTTCTCGGTCACTGACTAGAGGGGCCGTAATGGCCTCGGAGAGCGTAAGCTTGCCGCTATAGAGGGCCATTCCGACTTGAGCATCCGCGCCTAGTTTATCTAGCTCAGCGAGCTCTTCGGAAGTGGTAACACCACCTGCGATTGTGACTCGAGCATCGCCTGCTGCTTCTACCAACTCCTTAACGAGATGCATGTTGGTGCCATCAAGGCGACCTTCCTTTTCAACGAAGGTAACCAGGAAACCACCGACATGTTCTCGGAGTTCGCTCATTTTATCGAGAATGCGTTCGCCGGTGCCTTTCGTCCAACCCTCAACGACGATTTCTCCGTCGCGAGCATCAAGTGCGGCAATTACTCGCTTCTTTGGTAGTTGGGAGAGAATCTCCGGGATGGCACGCGTGCCGAGAATTACTTTCTCGGCACCGGCATCAAGCCATTCTATTGCTCGTTCTGCTGAACGTATGCCGCCTCCGACACGGCAAGGAGCAATGGAGAGCAAATCTTTGATCGTAGCTTCATTACTACCGGTGCTCATCGCAGCATCGAGATCAATAACAGCAAGCTCACCGGCTACTCCGAAATGTTCTGCGAGAGGCCTAGGGTTACCCGCATCGATTTCTTTTTCTTCACCGCCAATGAGTTGCACGGCGTTGCCGTTTTGTAGGTCAATTGAAGGTATGATCATTTCCTGACTCGAACTCCAAGTGTTGCAAGTTCTTCCTTTAATCCGGCGACGGTATAATCGCCGTCATGGAAAATGGATGCGGCAAGCACCGCATCAGCTCCTGCCTCGAGAGCCTCAACCATATGGGCAGGAGTGTCGGCGCCGCCAGAGGCGATGACCGGTACTTTAATCGCCGAGCAAACTGCACGGAGTAGTTCTAGGTCGTAACCACTCCGAGTGCCGTCTCTGTCCCAGCTCGTAAGCAAAATTTCTCCTGCTCCTCGCTCCACTGCTTCTTTGGCCCAGGTAACGGCATCAATGCCGGTACGGACTTTTCCAGAACGCACTACTACTTCCCAAGCCGATGCTCCTTCTACTGGTGAACTACGTTCGGCTGCATCGAGGGCAAGGATGCAACACTGACTACCGAATCTTTCGGCGATATCGCTGAGAATGCTTGGTTGATCCACCGCAGCTGTATTCACTGAGATTTTGTCTGCGCCGGCTTCGAGTAGTGAGCCCGCGTCTTCTACTGCTCTCACGCCTCCACCAGTGGTCAGCGGTAGCGAGAGTCTGTCTCTGATTTTTTGGATTGTGTGTCTATGAGTTCCGCGACCTTCTGGTGTGGCAGAGACATCAAGAAATACTAGTTCGTCTGCTCCCTGCGCCTCATAGGTCTCAGCAAGCTCTTCTGGGCATCCCGCATCGCGTAGCCCTTGGAAGCGCACACCTTTCACTACTCGGCCGTCGCGAACATCGAGGCAGGGTATGATCCTAGCGGTTAACACAGCGTATTCACCTCTGAAGCCATTTAGTCAGTAAGTTAATGCCCCAGCTACTTGAGAGCTCGGGGTGAAACTGGCAGCCGAGAATCGATCCACGTTCTACTGCAGCAACAAAACGCCCACCGTTGTCTGAATATGCCGCAGACCAGTCGCTTGAGACAGTCTCTGCGCGGTAAGAGTTCGCGAAATAAGCAAAGCCAGATTCAAGGATAGCGCAATCTTCATCGGGGGATATTGAGTTCCAACCGAATTGAGGAGTTCTTACGGTGTCTGGAAAGCGACTAACCCTCCCAGGGATAAGACCGAATCCTTCCACTCCTGGTGATTCTTCGCTTTGTTCAAACAGAAGCTGAAACCCCACACAAACGAGTAAAGTCGGTGCTCCTGCATTGAGCCGCTCTTTGAGGGGCTCAACTAATCGATGTTCCAAGAGAGTCTGCATTGTGGAACCAAAGGTTCCAACGCCTGGCAACACGACAAATGGATCATTCGCTATTGAAGCGATATTTTGAGTAGGAGTAACTTCTGCACCAGCCTTTTTCAGACCCGCAAGAACAGAAGCGATGTTCGCTACGCCTGTTTGAAGAACTGATACCCGAGGTGCGGAAGAACTCATTAGGGGACAAGTTGGGTGATGAGCGTGACGACAATATCAGTGCCGCCTTGCGCTCTAATCGTGGGAATTAAAACCGGAAGTTCGATTCTCGGAACGGCAGCTTTCACGACATATCCTTCGTTGTCGTGGAGAGAAGAGATTGTTGGCTTTCTCAAACTTGGTATAACCGCGACGACCTTGTCCAAAGAATCAGCAGAGACGTTCACTTCGAGCATCACACGCTTTCTCGCGTCGAGTACGGAACGGACAAGAAGAACAAAGTTCTCTATTACTTCTCGCTTCTCCGGAATTTCAAGTGAGCGAGGGTGCGCATAAAGTCTGGTAGACGAAGTCATGATTTCGTCGATAATTTTCAAGTTATTTGCACGCAGCGTTGAGCCAGTTGCCGTATTATCAATAATGCAGTCTGCATCTTCTGGTGGAAAAACTTCCGTTGCTCCGAAGGAGCGTACGAAAGTATCGTCGAGACCGCGATTCTTGATCCAGTTCTTCGTCAGGCGTTCGTATTCTGAAGCGACCACGAGAGGTCTCTTTGGAAGCTTGCCGTCTTCAAGTAGCGGGTTGGGTGCAGCAGCGACGAGGTATACGGGATCCATTTCCGTATCGAGTAGTTCGACTACCTCAACTTCTAATTCCGTGACCCAGTCGGCCCCGGCAAAGCCAACATCTCTTGATCCGATGTGGAGCATTTCTACGATGTCCTGCGGCTTGAGAATCTTCGTGTCTAGCTCGGGAATGGATAAGACTGGGCGATAAGCGCGGCTGGTCGTGCGAATCTGAATGCCCGCTTCTGTCAGCATTTGAAATACGCCTTTCTGCATTCTTCCTTTCGGAAGTCCTAGGCGTACGAATCCGGTTTGCTGCTCTCTCATTTTACAGTGACGCTCATGAGCTAAAGTTCTGAAGTTTAAAAAGAATAAGGGAAGTTTCTTTATAAAAACGCATAGGGATTGTCAAGAAGCCGAGGGCGGCGATTAGGTGTTGAGTGTTCATGGTGCCTGGCACCATGAACACTCAACACCTAATCGCTAAAGCAAACCTTTGGTCGAGGGCAGGGCCATGTTGTCAGCATCACGCCGAACAGCCATTTTTATTGCCTTCGCCCAGGCTTTGAAAATCGACTCAATCTTATGGTGTTCGTTTTCACCTTCCACTTTGACGTTGAGATTACAACGCGCCGCGTCACTAAAAGACTTAAAGAAGTGCATGAACATTTCGGTAGGCATATCGCCGACCTTTTCCCTGTTGAACTCTGCTTCCCAGACAAGCCAGCTTCTACCAGAGAAGTCGATAGCGACCTGCGCCAAGCAATCATCCATAGGTAGTAAAAAGCCGTAGCGCTCTATGCCTCGCTTTTCGCCCAAGGCTTGATCAAAGGCTTCGCCAAGTACAATCGCAAGATCTTCAATCGTGTGATGCTCGTCGACCTGAAGGTCGCCTTGCATACTTACTTCTAGATCAATGCCACCGTGCCGAGCGAGTTGGTCGAGCATGTGGTCGAAAAAGCTAAGTCCAGTCTTAACGCTACTTTGTCCAGAACCGTCGAGATTGATGCGAAGCTCAATGTCAGTCTCTTTAGTTTTTCTTTTAATTTCCGCTTTTCGATCAGGAAGTAAAAGGGTGGCAGCTGCGTTCTGCCACGAGGCTACGGTCTTCCCGTCAAAAGACTCATCAAAAGAACTGCTGCCGTCAGTGTCAAGGAACACCACCGATGAATTACCCAGGCTTAGCGCAGCGCGAACATCGCTCTCGCGAGATGAAATAAATCCATCAAAGACGACGGCGTTTTCTTTCTTCAGCGCCTCATCAAGACTTCGACAATCGCAGTTCACTCCTTGGCTTTTGAGAGTATCAAGAAGCGCCTCTTCTGAATCGTTAAGCTGTTCCGAAGCAAGAAAGAGAAAACGAGCATCATCCAAACGCTCAGCGATACTTAGTATTGCGAGCAAAGAACCAGGTGCGAACTGGGGGTTTTCACGGTCTGGTATCAGAGTTTCTTCCCAGCGTATTGCGATAGTTTGCGCGCTCATTTGTTTCCTTTTAGAGGCGGAGTCTCAGTATTCTCGAGTCGAATATCCACAGCTCGCCGATGGCCTTCAAGGCCCTCAGCTGAGGCCATCACGGCAACCGCCGGAGCGATTCGCTCTAGACCTTTCTTCGTTAGACTTTGAAACGTAATCTTTTTTACGAAACTATCCAGCGATACGCCAGCGCTTACAGCGGCGTATCCTGATGTTGGAAGCACATGATTGGTTCCCGAAGCGTAGTCACCAACGGATTCTGGGGCGTAGGGACCGATGAAGACAGACCCTGCGTTTTTAACTAGCTCGCTGTCCTGCTCCGCGGAAACGGTCGAAAGGATGAGATGCTCAGGTGCGTACGTGTTTACGAACTCTAGTGCCTCAGCTATCGAATCCAGGAGAATCGCGCGACTAGAGGAAAGAGCGCTTCTTGCGATCTCTTCTCTCGGAAGTGCCGTAAGCTGCCGCTCTAGCTCACTGTCCAAGTCATCAAGTAGACTCTTTGAGGTGCTCAACAAGAGCACTTGGCTATCAGGGCCATGTTCGGCTTGGCTGAGGAGATCGGCGACCACGAATCGCACATCACTGCTCTCGTCGGCAACGACTGCGAGTTCGCTCGGGCCTGCGGGCATATCAATGCCCACGCCTTCTTCTTGAATGAGCTGTTTGGCCATCGTGACATACTGATTGCCGGGACCGAAGATTTTAAATGTCTTTGGTATGCTCTCCGTACCGAGGGCCATCGCTGCGATAGCCTGGGCACCGCCGACTTTATAGACCTCGGTAATTCCACAAAGCTTTGCCGCAAAGAGAATCGCCGGGTGAAGTGTTCCGTCAGAGTTCGGTGGAGAGCAAACAATGCGTCTTTGGCACTTAGCGATGAGCGAGGGGATGCCCAACATTAGTAGGCTTGAAAAAAGTGGAGCGCTGCCACCGGGAACATAGAATCCAACTGGAGAGATTGGAGTGCTTTTCCTCCAACACGAAATTCCAGGCATGGTTTCGATTTTTTCGACTTCCGTTTCCTGCGCGAGGTGAAACTGTTCAATGTTTGAAGCAGCCAATCGAATCGCATCAATGAGTTCTGGAGCAAGCTGGGATTCGGCTGACTCAAGTTCTGACTCACTTACTTTGAGTTCTCCAAGTTCTACCTTGTCGAACTCCTGTGTGAACCGCTGAAGCGCCTGATCGCCATTAGCCCGCACTTCCTCGATGATACTGCGTACAGAGTCAGACAGACCTTGTCTTTCAAAGGACGGCCTTTGGCAGATATCTGTCCACGCTGACTTTTCTGGGTACTCAATTCGCTGCATTTCATCATCCGGATGGTCGAAAACCGTGGAAATTTACTAGAAATTACACAACACAGCAAACCGGAACTGCCGTTTGATCTAGATTATTCAAGATTGCTGGCAAACGAATAGTCAATTATTTGAGGAGGCTATCTCAGATATCAACAATCTCGACATAAACATGCAGGAAAGTTGTGGAACAATAGGAATCTCGCTACTATGCGCTACTTTTTGTGTCCAGCTCCAGGCAGTTGCTGAGCGTTCTGCCTGGAGCGAGAGTATTGGAAAAGGTTTTTTGGTTCTTCGGATACGTTTTCCCGAGATTTGAACACGGAGTTCAAGCTCGTGGAGACGTATCTTTACCAAGGAGAGCCAGATGAGGGTTATTTTGTACAATGGTGCTATCAAAGGAAAGATCGCGGCAAAAGTAGTGATTGCTAAAACACTGCTTAGCACGTGCTACATTGGCCGCGATCCTGATTCTGACTTGCACTGTCGAGAAGAATCGGTATCGATGCGTCATGCCACGATAGTGATTGCGGAAGGCAAGGCGGTACTGTCTGACAGTGATTCGACAAATGGTACATTCCTCAATGGTGAGCGAATTACCGGACCACGAGAGTTGAAGTCGGATGATGTGATTGAGATAGGTGAACGCGTGTTTACGGCACTTTTGATAGAAGATGCCGAATCCGAGGAGGTCATTACTTCAGGCGAAGAATAACCTCTGCACTTTTCGAACACTCTTTTCTTTCAAGGCAGTCAGTCTTGTGATGAGCGGCTAGTCCTTGCAGAGGTTATTCATCCTCGATACTACTCGCTCAATCAATTTTTCTGGTCTTTACTCTAAAACACTGTCTAATTCATCAACCAGAGAATCAAAAAGCTTAATGGTGTCGGTTATTGGCTCCTTCGAGTGCAAATCCACACCAGCGTCTTTTAGTAAATCAAGCGGATACTTCGTGCAGCCGCGAGAAAGGAACTCAAGATAGTTTGCACGTGCGGCGTCTTCACCAGCGAGTACTTGTCGTGAAAGTGATATCGCTGAGGCTAATCCAGTCGCATATTTGTAGACGTAAAACGCCGAGTAAAAATGCGGGATTCGAAATCCTTCTAGGTCATCGAGCTCACCAAGGGTAACCGCAGTCCCGAAATACTTCTCGAGCAGCGTTCTATACATCGCACGATAGCTGTCCACTGTAAGCGGCTCATTTTTCTCCGCACATTCGTGAGTCTTAAGTTCGAACTCCGCAAACATAGTTTGTCGAAAAAACGTCGACTTAATATCGTCAATTTGCTGATTGATGAGGAACGCCAGCACGCGAGGGTCATTGGCGTGTTTTTCCTTTAAGCGACGCATTAAGAGCTGTTCGTTAAAAGTCGATGCTACTTCAGCAACGAAAATCGTATACCCATGGTCCTGATAGGGCTGATTCTTTACAGAGGAGTAGGTATGCATCGCATGACCTGCCTCGTGCGCGAGGGTAAAGACATCGCCTAACTCACGCTCCTTAAAGTTCATCAGCATGTAGGGAGGGCCATCGTAACAGCCACTTTGGTAAGCGCCTGAACGCTTCCCTTGGTTTTCGTAACGGTCAACCCAACGGCCTTTACTGAATCCCGCCTCGAGCACGCTGGTGTATTCCGAGCCAAGCGGTTCGAGAGACTCAATAATAGTTTTACACGCGTCTTCGTAGCTGTGAGAGATTTCAACATCATTCACAAGCGATGTGTAAGTGTCGTAGAGAAAGCTCTCGGAGTAGCCTAGTAGACGGTTTCGCAGGTCGTAATATCGATGAAGTGAGCCCAAATTCTCAGAGACATGTGAGATCAAACCTTCATATACTTCTCGATTCACGTTGTCGGAAAAAAGCGAACCATCGAGAGCAGAATCAAATTCACGCACAGAACTAAAATACACGTCTTTCTTGATCGAAGAAGTGAGGGCGGCTGCGATTGAATTTTTATGTTGCTCAAATACTCCGTAGTATTGCTCAAACGCCTTGCGACGAACCTCTCTGTCTTGACTCTTTAAGAAAGTGATAAAGGTTGAATGTGTGAGCGCTTGTTCGGAGTCGCCGACCAGGATGCTTCCAAACTCTAAATCAGCGTTGTTTAATTGGGAGAAAATTTTCTGTGCAGCGCCGAAAACTTCAATACCTTTCGCGAGAAGACCTTCTTCTTTTTCACTAAGTGTATGAGGTTTGTAACGAACGATCTCTTCAAGGCGTCTCAAGAATTCCGCCAATACGGGCTCTTTGAGGTAGGCACTAAGAACTTCATCGTCGATAGAAAGAAGTTCTGGGGTGAAGAAGCTTGCTTCTGCCGCTAGTCGAGCGTGTAGATTGCTTACTCTTTGGAGGTAGCCTTGATGCTCAGCATTACCGAGATCGGCATCAGCGTTGAGGTGGGCAAAGACATAGAGCTTTTCAAGGGCTCGACTGCAATCAAGGTAGACTCGGAGGGCTTCTGCGATTTGTTCCGCGGATTTCTCGAGGGTTCCTCTAAAGGAGCCGATGATGGGGAGCTTCTTTTCTAAGCTTGAAAACTCTGCATCCCACTCGGCCCAGGAGCCGTACATCGGAGTTAGATCCCAAGTATCTGCAGCCTTAACTTCTGAACGAGGAATGACAGTCATTTATTTCCTAGTAATCCATTACGGTGAATTCAGAACCTCAGCGATGCCGTTTCTTTGATGTGTTCTCAGCCTATCCAGACTTAGCAAACTCGCAAAGAGCACCGAATTCTTCATGTTCTCATAACTCTTTTAACAGGTCGGCCGCAGCTCTGCAGAAATTCAAGTGTCTGCGAACTTCGGCCCCTGAATTCGAGTGATTTAACAATGCCAAACCACTAGGCATTTGAAAGAACTTGAATCCTATGTATTTAATCGGGAATTCAAAGTAGTAGGCTCGTAAATTGCCTCTACCTAGGTGCCCGAGAGAACACTGAAGCTAGTATTCAAGGGTTGTTCATCTCTGCGGTTCCCGAAATACGGTTCTTGAGGATAGTCGTTGCCTTTTAGGTTCTCTTCTTTAAGAAACTTCAACGACGCCAAATAGGCAGGAAAATGCAAATTAAGAACAACCGCAGAAAGCGCCGCAGAAAGCCCACTTTAACCCCCAGATTTGGTTCATCTTCTATAGCACTAGAGATCGGACTCGTTCGTATGGCTATGGAAGCCCAGCGTGAGTTCGAGAAGAGGGAACGCGAACGGCGGATGCAATAAGCCGTAATAACCTCTTCTACGAGCGTAGAAGGTTTATCCCTTTACAATTTCGCCTATCTGGCACTTCGCTGGGCATTACGCCTTGAAATATCTATTTGTTTCTGGTGTTGTAGTAGCGCTCGAATACAAATATCCCCTAAGGAGATCTCCTGATGTCAAAGAACCCTGCTCAACAGCTCATCGATTTTGGTCAAAGCCTTTGGTACGACAACATCAGTCGTGAATTGCTCGATAACGGTGAAA
>QIGM01000011.1 GCA_003230795.1 bacterium | reverse complement strand
ATGTCTATGGAAGGTAAAGATGAAATAGCTGAAGTATTCACCTGAACTATTCTGGTTTACTTACGACAAGTGAGTCAGCAACATCTCGGTCCGCAAGCAACTCAAATCGATGATGTCCGAGCTGCACCGGCGCATCCCCCTGAGAACTTGCCCCCTGAGAACTTGCCCCCTGAGAACTTGAAGGCTGAGAACTTGAAGGCATTTCAAGAAGATTTTGGAGCGAGAGGCCCTTGAGATATGTATCAACTTGCTCGCGAAGCCCGAACCATACGTTACGCAAATTGCATTCTGAACTCGGCTTGCAACGCTCAAGGCTTAAGGGTTTAGTCTCACAAATAACTTCAAACGTTCCACCTTCCGCAGCAAGCAATATGTCATAGAGTGTAATCTCAGCCGGCTCACACGAAAGTCTGTAACCGCCACGTGGACCTCGCACACTTTCAATTATCCCTCCTTCACGCAATCGAAAAAGTATTTGTTGGGCATACTGTATCGCAATATCTTGATCCGCAGATATCTCAGACGCGTTGGCCACAGGCGAACCGCTGAGATGCTTCTCTGCAAGATAAGCACTTAGATGAATGCCGTATTCGCCCCATTGGGTTATGCGCATTACTCGCCTTGCCTCAGATCAAATCTTGACCGGTACAGATTACTTAATAGTTCAGTAAGGATAATAGTAGGCTTTGGTGCCAAATCGCAAGCACCGCCCCCTGACACTAAACAGAGAGCCTTAAGAAGGAGCTAGAATGGTGGGGCAATAAAGAGGTAGTAGGACCAAGGGATTATCGCCACAAAGAGGTAAATGCAACTTACAGCTCCCATCGCGTTGTTTATCCAAGGAAGTCTACGAGCGAAAAAGGTTAAGCCGACTACGAGCAAAATTGCGAAACACTTCACAATTCCGAGTGCCGTTGTTGGACCAAAATCTTCCATTAGGGCTCGAATGAAAGGATTTCCTTCCCATTCGATTCCAAATCTGGAGACACCTATAGAGGTAAGCACTCCGTCGAGCGCCTGAAGTAAGCAAAGCACTGAGCCTAAAACAAAGGCCTTATCGACTGTTCTCAAATTGGAAAGCTCGCTGAACCCAGCCACCGCCACCGCTTGCTCATTCCTGTTCAGCGTCGCTTCCATTTCTTTGCCTCGTTCAGTCACAACTAGTCCTCCACACCAGACTTCCGCATCCACATAGACATATCATGTCTATACGCGCGAATACTTCTAATCGGACTTAAGAAACCGATATTATTTATGAATTCACGGTGTTTTGAGCTTCAGATATCGCTAAAAAGCGACTAATTATGCCTCATTCGGCACAAGGAATCCGCAGACTCTCAGAGCCCGCTATGCCCAGGGAAAGGAAGAAATTGGGGAGTTCTTAGGAAAGCGATTAGTGAGTTCGGCTGCTGAATACGATCTGCTTCTCCAGCTCTGTCACAAGCTCTATCAAGCGAAATCGAATATCTTCGGCCAAAGAGCTGATTAGACTTCCAGTCTGTGACACGGGTGCGTCATAGCCCTCCATAGCTGATGAAAGCCAGTCTCCTGAGTGCTCAATATGGTCAATTCGTTCAGATAATTCTTGTAAACGTCTTATGGTGTCCATACAATATCCTTGTAAAACAATAGGGAGTTAGATGTCCTTTCAAGGGACTGTTGAAAAACAGTCCCGCGCTGCGTAGCAGCGCCAAAAGCCGAATGGAATCGGCTTTTGGAATGCCGGAGGCATTCATAAGAAAAAGAGATTGAAGCTGATCGCTTATCGGATGACGTTTAGATAATAGTAACAATAACAGCTGATTATCTCGATACTCATCAGAAGCAGAAAAGCCTATCATCTTTTTTTCATGAATGCCTTCGGCATTCCAAAAGCCACAAGCATGTGGCTTTTGGCACCGCGAACGCGGTGCGGGACTATTTTTCAACAGTCCCTTAAATTGTTTAGATGTGAGGTGCCTATTTTCGGTTTCAAGACATTACTCGAGCTTCACCCGAGGAATAGGCTAATAGCGCAGCAAAACACTACGGAATGGGATCCAAAAACGCTACTCCCTAGGATTCGGTTTTCGGCCCCTTTGAATAGAAGGCCTTTAATGCCAGCAAGTCGTTTTCGAACCTAAGCGATCCACTCAACAAGCCCATTTTTTTCAGACTCGCTACGTTCTCAGGTGCCAACATTTTCTGGGCGTTCTTGTCTTGCGGAGCATACATCGCCAGCACCCCGCCCATATTCCCAAGAAGACTACTTAGTTCGCTAAAATCGACATGAAAACTACTGAGCGTACTACCTAGCGCGAAAAGCGAGTTAACCTTAGACGGAACGCTCTTTTCAAAGGCACCCACAGAGGTTCCACCTAGAACAGCCTTCGCAGCTGCTTCAGTCGAGGCAGCAAAGACGAGCGAATCCTTAGAGGCGAGGAAAATCCCAAAACCCAGAGGACTCATAATCGTATTCAGCGTCTTGCCCTCTCCCACATCCTTTTCGCTCCACTGTAGACCGGCAGTCATTGGAGTGTTTTTAAGGCCGGAAGACACCAGTTCTTTGAGTTGCGAAATAGCAGCCTCAGGTTCCGAGGAGTCGAACAAGAACAGGAGCTCCGGAATTGGCAAAATAGATTGTCCTACCGGTGCGACCTTCGCCGCGAGACCGAATCGTGAAATGGAGTCGATAAATGCAAGGTTACTAGTCACTTCAGTGTCTGTAGCTCCATACTTCGATACTAGGCTCGACTTAACCTTCTTGAGAGCTGCTCCATCTACATCAAGAAAAAATAAGGGATTACTTGGCACCACCGCCCTAATCGCATCTCCACGTGAGACATCGTCAGTCGGCACAAAGGCCTTTGCTAACTCGTTATCATTTAGAAGCAGGAAAATATCCATTTGAGGAGCGTCAGTCATAGAGCTCGATAAAGAGAGGGCACGAAGTGGACTCGTCTCAGCACCGTCTTCACCAGAACCATAAAAGCTGGCGATATCAACGTATCCGGTCACGAAGCGGTCTGTCGCACCTGGCAGCGGTTTCGTCAGCTTTTGAAACTCCGCAGTCTTAACTATCGCCGGCTGTCGAAGCTCTTCTTTCTCCATTACTCGTTCGATTGTCTTTTTCGATAGGGCAATGATCCCCATATCACCCTGAGCAATCGCAAAGATCTTACGATCCACCTCGGGCTTATTCCCCACAGGCACCGGAGAGGTCTTCTCACCTTTCGAAACCGTAATAGAGAGTCCCGTATCGCCCGCGATTACAATCTCTTCTGTGAGGTAAGATGTATCCTTCGTCGCTTCCGCGATCTTGGTAAGTATGGCCGCTGGAACCTGTCCCTCGGGTTTAAAGACTACACCGAACTCAGGTTCTGGCTTCTCGCCTCGATAAACAAAAAACACAGCCTCAGCGAAAATCTTAGCCATGACTTTCG
The DNA here is from genome assembly GCA_003230795.1 of bacterium. Lineage (GTDB taxonomy): Bacteria > Bdellovibrionota_C > UBA2361 > SZUA-149 > SZUA-149 > SZUA-149. The sequence continues at coordinate 5,896 of QIGM01000011.1, read as the reverse complement.
GATCTCGGGGATCGAAGCCGGCGGCGGCAAGCAGCTCTATTATTTGAGTGAGTTCAGTTTGAGAACTAGGCAACAAAGAGAACAAAGAAGAACTCTCAGACCAGGGCGAATCCAGCAGACGGGCATACGCCGGGTGAGCGCCCTGCCACACAAAGAAAGCAAAAGATTCATCAGGAACACGAGTAAGCAAATCGCTTTCAAGCGTGAAAGTATCATCGCTCGTGCCGAGCGCTATCGTCGGAGCGTTTGACGTAGCCTTCTCCTCACAACTTTTCCCGCACGCGGCGAGATAGAAACAAGAGGAGGTGATAAGCGCAAAGTAGAGGATTCTTTTCATCTGAGACTGAACTCCAAGAGCTATGAGGACTGAAATCGCAGTTCCAGACGATACTCGAGAAGAATCAGAGAAACAATCTTTTAAGGCACCAGCGCGCCTTGCATCTTAGAGTAATATGGAAGGTATTTAGGTAGCTCACGGCTACGAGCGCGAAAATTTGGCTTAGAACGAGCTTTTAAACTCAAGGAGCGCGTCACCGCTTAGCGGATCCAGACGGAGAGTTAGATTTTCCGAGAATTTCAATCGGGGCTCAAGGCCATTGCTGGCACTCGCGTGTAGCTTAAATTCCACAAGCTCTTCCTTATCCGCTTTTGGCCTAGCATCTTCACTCGCTCCAGATTCCTTGCTTAGCTCATCACCTCGCTGGACACCAAGCGTACCTTTGGAGGAGTTTACAAGGCGAAGGGTGGTATAATCACGAACCTTGCGCGCAACGCGGACAAGGCGACGGTAGTGGTTCTCAAGCGGAGTACCAACTATCGCCTTTGAAACGGTTCGCGCCGTTTGGAAGAGAATTAACTTCTGCGTGAGAGAGCTTTGCTCAATTTCATCTACTTCGACAACATCTCCCACATATCGAAGGTAATCGAGACCACGATAATCCGAAAACAGCTCACGGTCATACTTTGATTCGAGTAGTATGTCGTTTACCGTATCTATACGAAGATCTTGAGCGAGAGAACCTGAAGAGAGAAACCTCCCATTACTCACTCGCGCACCCCGTTTATTTGCCAGGCGAACTTCGTTGGCCTTAACGGTTGCTTCTTTAGCGAAGAGACTCGAAGAACTACTTCTACGCTGAAAGTCTTGGGCAAAAGCAGCCTGGGGAAAAACAGCCTGTTTAGTGATTTCGAAAAGAAAAAAAGAGGCGACCAAAGCAAGGCAACCCAAAGCAAGACAATATGTGGCGAGAGAAATTCTCGACATTAACCTGGATAATATGCGGGTCACTAAACCCATAAATGTTGTTCCACTTACAATCGTTAAAAACCTACTTCCGCACAACCACACCTACTTACCCTTACCTATCGGCTCTTCCAAGGGATTCGATCCAATAAAAGCCAAAACCGTAAGAAAAAACCACGCAGACCTCTTTGCGCCTTCACCAGTTTTATCTACTATAAGTGAATAACTTCATCCACTTAGTCTGGAGGTTAGTCTAGCTTAAGATAGGGCATCTCCACTTCTCCGCCAAGGCATTTCCACGCGACAAAGAAGCCAACTACAAACTTGAGATGGTACTGAATCGTCATTCGGAAGCTTTATCTTTATACCCTTTTCTTAGGGTAAATCCCCACGTTGCTGAGAGACGTGCTGGAGCTTCATTTGATTTACAATTTCAAGAAAAATCCCAGCACTCGAGCCGCTCTCTGAATTTGGTCTCTCACCAAATGGGACTATTGAAAAATAGTTTCTACCTATTTCGGAAGGCTCGCAGACACTGGAGAGTAACAAAAACGTAGATAAACCAAGGCAAGGAAATCGTACAAGGCATGCATCAAAATCACAGTCCACAAGGAGCCATTTTCCTCAAAAACAACACCGATATAGAGACCAATCAAGAAATAGAAACATACCACTACGGGATAACGCTTTAGTGCTGTCCCGAAATGAAGAACTGCAAACAAGACACTTGCGACAAGTAGACCAAGCTCCGATTGCAATACGCCACGAAAGAAAAGCTCCTCACCGATGCCGGCAAAAACGGACACAACAAGAGCCGCAAGTAGCGAGAGTTCGGCGGCGAGCGGGTGCACCACGCAGTCGATAAAATGACGAAAACTCGAATCTTCTCGCGATCGCCGAACAATGACGGACAAAACAAAAATGTTCACGGCAAACAAAACGCCCGCATGCACTGCGCCTTCGAGCAAATGAACACTGCTCGGCATTACGGGAAATAGTGCGAGCCCATGGTACCACTGCCAGACGAAAAAAATAGCTGCGAGAACCATCTCAGAGATCGCAACAAGCAAAACTATGTCCCGCTGCTTTGCTTGAAGTTGTTTTCCGCTCACTCCTCTCCTCGAAGCTCCGCGGCGCAATGACTCAGAATATCAATGAGCTGAGTCAGCCGAGCTGTCTCTTGCCCATTCGCGGCAATAGCACTCGACGATGCCCCACCTTCGGTAAAGCGATCAACGCTATAGAGAAGGAAGCCATTCTCTATTAGTGCGCGCATCGCGAATTGGAGTGTCGAGGTTGTGCCATCGAAGGCATGCAAGAAATCCTCTGTCTCACGTCGCTCCTCAACTCTAGTCCTCACCTCTGCCAAGAAATGTTTTTGCCCGACTACTTCGTTTTCCAGTGAGACAACCACTTCGGCTGTGATGCGCAAGGCGTGAATCTGAGGAAGAAACATACGTGTAAGGGGAAGTAAGATTCGCCTACCCTCCTCAGACAAAAGCGCAGAACCGCCAGTGTTGGGAACTTCGCTGGGCTCGGTACTAGAAAGATCAAACTGCAATAACTCTCTTGAAGACAAGACATCCAAGGTCTCTCTAAGCTCATTCGACCAAACACGCCAAAATGGAAGCAAAAAGCCGTGCTTAAAAAGCTGGTGAAACTGATGCACCACCTGAGTAGGGTAAGGACAATCACTCGCCAAAGCTGAAAGGGTGAGAACCGCTGGTGAGAGAAAGTAGTGTAGTGTGGTATTCTTGTAGTAAGAAATTTTCAACCGATGTGAACGTGGAACAAGAATTTCGTCCTCACCTAGCTTCTCAACATATCCCAATCGAACAAAGGCACCCAGTACCTCATAGAGGGCCTCTTGAAGTGGCGCGCGACCGAGCGCCTCCAGTAAGACCCCGCCCACTCGCAGCTTTTCAAGCGACTCTTCAGATAGGCGTTCTCCTTTTAGAGGAAGTCTGACTCCTTGTAGTTCACCGTACAAGCCGAGAAGCTCTCTCATTCGTTTTACAAGATTTTCCGTCGTGAGCCGCTGCTCGGGAAAAGAATCAAGGGCAGAGGCGCAGAGAGAGGTCCCCGTAACTGAGGTGCACTCCATTATTCCCCGTGAAAGAGCAAAACCTAGATCTTCGGTAAATCTCGGCAAGTCTCCCTCGTCTGTTCTTACGTCTTTCTGCTGAAGACGAAACTCTTTGAGAGAGATTGTTTCTCCTACATGGAAAATCACAGAACCAAACCGCTTTCGGAGAATGTTACTAAGTTTCAGTAACTCAAAGAACGATTCACGCTTCTTTTTCCCCCCTCCCTCTTCTTCAACAAGGGCATTCTCTTCAGCGATTCTTTCATACGTAATACCGAGAGGCACCAAGGCCACATCTTCTCTTTCTCCATCCGACCAATTCTGCACGAGATATTTGAGCAGTCCCAGCTTAGGCGAGCGCGCAATTCCGGAGCGAGATCTTCCGCCCTCGATGTAAAACGCGACAACATGCCCTTTCTTTACAAGGTAGCCCAGATAGTTATCCAGCACCGTACGATACAGGGTATCTCCTTCGATACGCCGCCGAATAAAAAAGCCACCTGCTGCTTTCAAAAGACTTCCAACCGGAAAGAAGTTCATATTCGCACCGGCTGCAACGTAAGGAAGCGGGAGCTTATAGTGATAGAACACCCAGCCAACTAGAATGTAATCGAAATGACTCTTATGCGAGGGAAGGACAATGGTAGGATTTTCCGAGACAGTCTTGCGCAAGGAGTCGATTCCACGCACTTCAACAGACTGAAACACGGTAGTGACCACCGGACGAAGAAAATAATACAGCGCTTTTACCGCTCCCCATTTCATCGAAGCGGCTATTTCGTTAAACTTTTTGCTTGCCTCTTCGTAGACTTGTTCACGCGAGAGTTCGCTCTCCTCGACGATATCTGTAACCGCATTTTCAAAACGCTCACCGGAAAGTACCGTCTGCTCTACCGATTTGGCAGAGGCAGTAGGTATTCCTCTCGCAAGCTTCTCAGAACGGTATAGTGATTGAGAGAGTTGTTTTGTTAAATCTTTGGCGTGCGTCGGGTTCTTTACGACCGCACCTACTTCCAGGCGAAGCTGTTTGCGATTCAACAGATAAGACCCACAAAAGAACAAATCTCGAAACGGCAAAAAACTAACGTCGAAGGAAAGAAGTCTCTCAAAAGAGAATGGTCGAGGGCCAAGACCTGCAAAAATTGAAATCGGGACGAACACCAAAGGTCGTTGCTCCCCATCTAGAAAGCGAGTGAGTATCTGATCCCTCTGCTTGCGAGTGCGAATAGCTTTTTGCACGGTGAATTCTGCACTCGCTCGCGGGCGCAGAGAAAAATATAGCGGCTCTCCCTCAGAATCGTCGGCAAGATGCTTCAAGGGTATTGGGAGCGAACTTGCTCGGCAAACCTCGCGAAGCATGCCGAGTTGTAGCATCGAAGGCCGCCGTAAAACGTAGACCACTCGCTCCGAAGGTTCTATTTCCCCAAGGCGGCGGCGGTCTTCGCTCTCAAGCCTAAGCTTAGGCGCTAGCGCACGTCCAAACCAACTCAGTAAGCCGCTAATCACGAAGCCTCCCTCGGAGGTCCGGAGATACCTCACTGCAGACCAGCCTCGGAAGCTCCTTACCTCCTTCTTGCACAGCATTCGTCACGCCGAGGCTTCGCCGCACAACCCGTGCCATTGCATTCTCTAGAGCTCGAACTGCGTATCCGTCTTCATCGGGCAAGGCCTCACCTTCCAATTCACAAAGGCTTTTCTGCAAAGTGACTGGAGAACCAGGCGTCGCATCCTTCAAACGCACAACCACCTTCATGTCCAAAACATCATTTACCGACACCTCAAGTAGAGTCGTCTCAAGTGACCAAGCTCGAATACGATCAAAACCCCCTCCCGCAGTCGCCGACACCACATAGGGCAAATCTGCCTCATCAAGTCCTCTTGCAATTCCTCGCTGCATCACTCGTGCAATTGCCCCCTTTCCGTAAGGCGGCAAACCCGAAAATCCGTACGAAGTCGACAATTCAGAGCCCAGCGACGGCAGAACCCAAGAAGAAGACTTCGGAGAACTTACTTTTAGCACTCGTCCTTTCGCCGGATTCAATCGGCGAAGCCCAGAGTAACGACTGGAGTATGGTTGACGCTGAAGAGTACTAAGAGACTCACGAATCGAATCTCTTAGAGCATCCTCAAACATTGCTGAAAGCATTGGTGCGTGAGCTGACGTTTTATATTCGTTTGAATCTATTTCTATCGGTAACTGTTTGGATACCACCCAAGGGCCAAGCTTAGTAGGCGCGAAAGTTCGAAGTGACGCTTCGCCATGCAAGGACACGATTCGAAAAAAAAGCGCATCGTAAGCATTCAATGAAAGAGATTCGACGCTCGCATCCACAACCAACACTGGACGCAACAGCGCTAGTCTATGCTCAGCGTCCGCAGCCGGTGTGAGATATACGTCATACCCGGCCTGACTAAGCTGATCGATTAGAACCTCACGTAGGATACGGTTCGCGCCATTTTGAAAATAGAGATGGGTAAACGGGATGACGCCAAGCAAAAACTGGTACCCGAGAATCTCATCAACTGAATCCTCAGAAGGTGGTGGCGTCAGAACAACCGCACGTGGC
>QIGM01000324.1 GCA_003230795.1 bacterium | reverse complement strand
GCTAAATACGAACGCCCAGCACACAGGAAAGCAACTGCTGAATCCTGTGGTGAGCTAAACGAGAAAGTCGTTTTTATCAATCGAGTAGCCAAGGTGGTGAAAGGTGGTAGACGCTTTAGCTTTAGCGCGCTTGTGGTCTCCGGAGACGGGCAAGGGAATGTCGGCTACGGTCTTGGTAAGGCGAACGAAGTGCCTGACGCGATTCGTAAGGGAAGTGAATCTGCTCGCAAGTCATTGATTAAGGTGCCACTCGTTGGAGCTACTGTGCCTTTTCAAGTCATAGGCCACTCTAGTTCAGCTAAAGTGCTTTTAAAGCCAGCAAGTCCAGGAACTGGAGTTATTGCCGGAAGTACAGCTCGTAGCGTGCTTGAGTTGGTTGGAGTGCAAGACATCCTGACGAAGTCTTTTGGTTCGCAGAATCCACATAACGTTCTCGCAGCGGTAATGGATGGTTTGTTGCAGCTTGAAGATCCGGAAGAAGTTGCGAGTCGACGAGGCATCGAGCTCGAAAAGATCGATTATCAAGTATACGGATAGCATAATTCTACTAGTAACATTAGAGTAAAGCAAACTCGTAGCGGCATCGGCCACCCAAGGCGGCAGAAGGATACGTTACGTGCACTCGGATTGGGTCGTATCGGCAGAGTTGTCGAACACAAAGAGGAAGCGAGTGTTCTAGGAATGGTGCGCGCCGTATCTCACCTAGTTGAAGTCGAGAGTGGGAAAGCTAGTTAAGCACTAGCACTAGCACTGTAAACTCTAAGCACTAGCACTGTAAACTATAAGCGCTAGCACTGTAAATTTTTGCTGAAATGTTTCCCCGGTAGAACTTTAAGGGGGAAACGTTCAAACGGAGAGTATCATGCCTGAAGAACAAGAGAGCCCGAGCCTTTCAACGCTTTCGCCGAATCAAGGCGCAAGAAAGCGACGTAAGCGTCTTGGCATTGGTGAAGGATCTGGCCGCGGTAAGACCTGCGGTAAGGGTCATAAGGGTCAGAAGTGTCGTTCTGGAGGCAGCATCCCTGCAGGATTCGAAGGGGGCCAGATGCCTCTGCACCGCAGATTGCCAAAAATCGGATTTACTTCACGTAAAAAAGTTCGTGGCGAGAATATCTTCAGCCTAGTAAAGCTCGAGACGCTTGAAGCGCTTGACGTTAAAGGCGACATCACTCTTGATGTGCTCAAGGAGCATGGTCTTGTTCGTGCAAAAGGCCGCAAGGTTAAGATTCTTGCTGGTGGTGAGATTAAGAAAAAGCTTGTAGTAGAGGCCCATGCGGCATCAAAATCGGCTCGTGCCGCTCTAGAAGCAGCTGGCGGCGAAATTCGAATCATCGAGAACAAGTAGAATACAATATTGTGATTCCTGGAGTCCAAGACGCAGTTAAAATACCTGAACTCCGGCGTCGAGTTCTACTCACCCTTTTTCTACTGCTAATCTACCGCGTTGGAGTGTTTATTCCGACGCCTGGTATTGATTCAGTCAGGTTCAAGGCATTATTCGAGCAAGCGGCAGGAACTGTCTTCGGCTTGGTCAATATGTTCTCTGGTGGAGCCTTAGAGAACTTCTCTGTTTTTGCCTTGGGCATTATGCCCTACATCAGTGTGTCTATTATCGTGCAGCTTCTTACGCACACGGTAAAACACCTCGAAGACCTTTCTAAGGAAGGTGAGCAGGGTAAACGAATCATCACGAAATATACTCGATGGGGAACCATCATCCTCGCGCTCGTTCAAGGTATGGCTATTAGCTATGGTCTTGAGAGCCAGGGCGTTGTGTCTGACCCAGGTTGGGCCTTTCGTATCAAGGCGGCGATTACCTTAACTGCTGGTACCGCATTTATTATGTGGCTTGGTGAGCAGATTACCGAACGAGGTATTGGAAACGGTATTAGTCTTATTATTACGGCTGGTATTATCGCCCGTATGCCTTCTACCCTACTTCAAACTTTCGACCTCATGAATACGGGCGAGATTACCCCTTTCACGATGCTTGGCCTGATTATCTTCGGTGTGGCTACAGTCGTCTTTATCGTCTACGTAGAGAAAAGTCAGCGCAGAGTGCCTGTGCAGTATCCTAAGCGAAGTGTTGGTGGTCGAATGACGCAGGCTACCGCTCAGCATATGCCGCTGAAGGTGAACTCTTCGAGTGTAATGCCTCCGATTTTTGCCTCGGCCTTTATGTTCTTTCCCGCGACAATCGCTCAGTTTAGTCAGATTGAGTGGATAAACGAATACCTTGCGCTCCTACAACCAGGTTCTGGTTACTATGAAGGGCTGTTTGCGGTCTTGATTATCTTCTTTACCTTTTTCTATACGTCCTTGATTTTTGACCCTGCTCAGATTGCGGACAATTTGAAGAAGAATGGTGGTTTTATTCCTACCGTTCGTCCAGGTAAAGACACTGCTACTTTCCTCAACAAAGTACTGACACGTCTGACCGTTTGGGCTTCTGTATATCTTTGTATAGTTTGTATTGCTCCTCAGCTTTTCTACACTGAAATGGGTGCGGCTAGCTTTACGTACTTCTTTGGTGGAACAGCCATTTTGATTGTTGTTGGTGTGACGATGGACACCTTGTCCCAAATCGAATCACATGTTGTTGCGAGAAACTACGAAGGGTTCATGAGTAAGGGCCCTGGTAAAGTTCGTGGTGCTGGGCGTGCAACTCAAATGAGTGGTCGTTTGATCAAGCGATAAACTCTCTCTCTCTCTATGCAGGTCTTCTATGCGGGGCAAAATGACTCAAAACGATAAGAGCCTTCGAATTGTGTTTTTGGGTCTGCCTGGTGCTGGTAAGGGCACCCAAGCAAAGACATTTAGTGACTTAAAGCAGATTCCACATATCAGTACAGGCGATATGTTGCGCGCGGCGGTTGCCAGCGGAACGACTTTAGGCGACCGGGTAAAGGATGTGATGGACTCGGGTAGTCTTGTTTCTGATGAATTAATGATTGAGATTATTGAGGCACGAGTGAGCAAGGCGGACTGTGAGGCCGGGTATATTCTAGACGGGTTCCCAAGAACGGTCCCTCAGGCGAAAGCTCTTGATGCAATGCTCGAGGGCAGAGGAGAGTCCCTGCGAGGAGTCGTATTTTTCGATTTATCCGAAGAAGAGGCACTTAGGCGCCTTGCGATTCGTAGAGAATCAGAATCTCGAGTCGACGATAACGAAGAAACACAGCGTAAGAGAGTGCAGATTTATCGCGAGCAAACCGCACCGCTGATAGATCATTATCAGTCGCTCGGGCTCTTGCTTCACGTTAATGCGGAAGCAAGTATTGATGAAGTGCAAGCGAGGCTTGCAAATACCCTCTTATAAGAGCCTGGGCACTAAAATAAGTCCGAGATAAATGTCGATTCAACTAAAAAACAAATCCGAAATTGAGCTGATGCGGAAGGCGAACATGATCGTCTACGAGGTGCATCAAGTGCTGGGTGAGATGGTTGTTCCAGGTGTGACCACTAGAGATCTCGACGAGAAAGCAAAAGAAATTTGTTTTGCGAATGGTGCAAAGCCTGCGTTTCTTGGTTACCCAGCATCTTCGCCGTCTGTGCCCGATTTCCCCGGAGTTATCTGCGCTAGTCCAAACGAAGTGATTGTTCACGGCATTCGTGATGATGTCGCCTTAAAAGAGGGCGATATCCTTAGTATCGACTTTGGCTGTTGCATTGATGGGTTCTTTGGCGATGCAGCCGTTACCCATGCTGTTGGTGAGATTGATACAGCAGCACAGGAGTTACTAGATGTAACCAGCGCCTCGCTTGACGATGCGATTGTGCAGTGCCGTGCCGGTAACCGGATTGGAGATATTTCTAATGCTATTCAGACTCGTGTCGAGGGCAAGGGTTTTGGTGTCGTGCGCGAATTTGTCGGCCATGGCATCGGACGAAATATGCATGAGCCTCCACATGTTCCTAACTTTGGTCAGGCGGGGCAGGGCAGGGTGCTAAAGCCTGGTCTTGTGCTGGCGATTGAACCAATGGTGACGGTCGGAGCTTTTGAGATGAGAATACTAGAGGATGGATGGACAGCAGTTACCCGTGATGGTAGTCTTGCGGCCCATTTCGAACATACAGTCGCTATTACGGACGGCGACCCATACGTTTTGAGTCGCCCCTACGTTTTCTAAATTTTATGGGTTTATGGACTTTTTTATGAGTTTTCTCTACTCATAAAGGCGGCAGAACGAAACTTGGATAGGGCAATAGCATATTAAATAAGTAAGATTTTAGAGGGCTTCGCATGAAAGTCAGAGCTTCGGTAAAGAAAATTTGTGAGTATTGTCGGGTAGTTCGCCGAAGAGGCAAGATCTATGTCGTTTGCAGTCGTGCGCCAAAGCATAAGCAACGACAGGGTTAGGGCAGAGAGACCTAACTTAGTACAGTATTTGAAATTTCTCCCGTTTTAGGCGTATGATGCTGGCCGTTTTCGTCTTCGAGCGCATTTTTGTGTATTCGGAGTGCGTTTTGGGCTGCAAATCTTTAAGACCGGAAATTTGCGTTGAATGTGCTCGCGAACGCGCGCAGCTAACGTAAGCGGTCTGTTTTTTTGTTGCTGCCGATTTTGGTAGCTAGGGGGTTGCTAACACGTAGCTTTCCCTCGACTGGATGTGTTTACAAGGAAGGAAAAATGGCTCGTATTGCCGGTGTGGATTTACCACGCAACAAACGCGTTGAGATTGCTCTTACTTATATCGTAGGTATCGGCGACACGACTGCGCACAAGATTTTAGCGGAAGCCAATATTGATCCAGCGACCAAGACAGATGCCTTGAGCGAAGAACAAATTGGTCAGATCAGAAAGATCCTCGAATCTACCTACAGTGTAGAAGGTGATATCCGACGTGCGGTATCAACAAACATCAAACGATTAATGGACCTTGGCACGTACCGTGGTCTTCGTCATCGTCGGGGTCTTCCCTCACGCGGACAAAGAACAAAAACAAACGCGCGCACAAAGAAAGGGCCGAAAGGACGGCAAGTCACCGGCAAGAAGAAAGCCACTAAAAAATAATTACAGTTAGATTCCTCACAGTTTAGATTACTCACAGGGAGAGCAGAGACGCGTAATGGCGGGCAAAAAAGAAACTACAAAGAAGAAAAAGGTAAAGAGCAAAAATATTCCTAGCGGAATTGCTCATATCCAAGCGACTTTCAACAATACTGTTGTGACCATCACCGATCTCAGCGGCAACGTCGTGTCTTGGTCAAGTGCGGGTTGTAACGGCTTCAAAGGCTCAAGAAAGTCTACTCCTTTTGCTGCACAGATCGCTGCCCAAAAAGCAGCTGAAGCAGCCGTCGAGCACGGTATGCGAAGTGCGCAAGTATATTTGAAGGGTCCAGGTTCTGGCAGAGAGTCAGCGCTTAGAGCCCTTCACGCGGCAGGAATTTCGGTTACTGCAATTAAAGACATTACTCCTGTTCCTCACAATGGCTGCCGTCCAAAGAAACGGCGTCGTGTATAGGTACACTGGATACACCCTAACTGGATATACCCTAACTGGGACTTACTCTTAAGGATATTACCGATAATGGCACGTTATACTGGTCCAGCTTGTCGTCTCTGTCGTCGTGAAGGCGAGAAGTTATTTCTAAAAGGCGATCGTTGTTACTCAAACAAGTGCGCGGTTGAGCGAAGAGAGGGGCCTCCTGGGGTTCATTCTCGTTCGCGCGGTCGTTTCTCTGAGTACAAAGTTCAGCTTCGCGAGAAGCAGAAGGTTAAGAGAATGTATGGCCTGCTCGAGAAGCAGTTCCGCGCTCTTTTCTTCAAAGCTAACCGTACAAAGGGTGTAGCGGGTGAGAACCTTCTACAACTTCTCGAGTCTCGATTAGACAACATGGTTTATCGAGCAGGCTTTTCTTCTTCACGAAATGAAGGTCGTCAGTACGTCAATCACGGACATTTTCTCGTTAACGGTAAGATGGTCACTATTCCTTCTTTTCGAATCAAGGAAGGTGATGTGATTACGGTTAAAGAAGATAGCCGTGCGAACGGAAGAATCAATGAGTCAATCGCAGCTGTTGAAGCACGAAAAGTTCCAGAGTGGATTGAGCTTGATAAGACAGCCTATGCTGCGAAAGTCAGAGCTCTTCCAACGCGTGAGCAATTGACGCATCCGATGAAAGAACAGTTGATAGTTGAATTATATTCCAAGTAGCATTTGTTGAGGTGGTTCTCTAAGCGAAAACGTTTTGGGAGCCACTGCGGCGGGAACACAGAAAGCGGGTAGGAAAAACATGCATCGCAATATCCTTAAAGACCTTATTAAGCCAAAACGTCTCGATGTAGAGAATGAAGCTGCTCTATACGGCAAGTTCGTAGCAGGCCCGCTTGAGCGTGGCTACGGCACGACTATTGGTAATAGCCTACGTCGTATTCTTCTTTCGTCACTACCCGGCGCTGCTATCACGCAAGTTCGTATCGAAGGCGTAAAGCACGAATTCTCAACTGTTCCAGGTTGCGTAGAGGATGTCACAGAAATTATCCTTAACCTTAAAGAAGTCATTGTTAACCTTGCTGAAAAAGACGAGGTCACTCTCCGACTTGATGTAAAAGGCCCGATGGAAGTAAAGGCTTCCATGATTCAAGGTGATATCGGCGTTCAAATCGTTAATCCGGACCATCACATTGCTTCACTAAACGACGAAGGCGAGATTCACATAGAGATGGTTGCACGCATGGGTCGCGGCTATGTTGTCTCTGACTCGCTCAAGGAAGAGAACTCTCCTGTTGGAACAATCTTCCTCGACGCTGTGTTCTCACCAGTTCGTAAAGTTAATCACCTCGTTACAAATTCTCGTGTTGGTCAGACTACTGACTTTGACAAGCTGACTTTGGAAGTTTGGACTGACGGCAGCATGCCGGCTGAAGACGCGGTTCGCGGAGCAGCCTACATTCTTCGTGACCAACTCTCAGTATTTACTGGTGTTGAAGAAGTCATTGAAGAAGTGAAAGAAGCTCCTGAAGAAGCTGGTCCAAAACTCAACGAGAATCTTTTCCGAAGAATCGATGAACTAGAGCTAAGTGTACGTTCTTCAAACTGCCTCGAGAATGCAGATATCAAGTATATCGGAGAGCTCGTGCAGCGTTCTGAAGCGGAGATGCTTCGCACAAAGAATTTTGGAAGAAAGTCTTTGAATGAAATTAAGGAAATCCTCGGAGAAATGAGCTTACATCTTGGCTATAAGGTGGAGAACTTTCCACCACGCCACGAACTAGACAAGCTCAGCGAGGCAAGTGGAGGAGTACCTGACTAGATAGCCTAGGAATGGGGTAGTCTAGGAAGGGGTATTCTAGAGAGATAATATGAGACATAAGAAAGCTTTCAAAAAACTAAATCGCAATGTTTCTCATCGCCGCGCGCTTTTGAGAAATATGGCCACGTCACTTATCGTGCATGACCAGATTGAAACGACTTTGCCAAAAGCAAAGGCGCTCAGGCGTGTTGCTGACAAGCTTGTTACCCTCGGGAAGAAGGATTCTCTACACAATCGTCGTCAGGCGATGAGTTACCTTATGGCCGTGGATCGTAAGGCAGAAAACAGTAAGCAAAAATGGACTGCGGTTCATAAGCTTTTTGAAGAGCTTGCTCCTCGGTTTGCAGAGAGAAACGGTGGATACACTCGTGTTGTTAGGACTCGCAAGCGCGATGGTGATAACGCCCAGATGGCCTTGATCCAGTTTGTAGAAGAAACTTTGGAGACAAAAACTCCGAAGCGACGTAAGCGACGTGTGGCTCGGTCAACTAAGGATGGCTCAACTAAGGATGGCTCAACTAAGGATGAGTCGACTACTAAAGAAGCAGTAGTTGCAGAAGCGACAGAACCTGAAACGAGTGCCGAAGAGACAACTCAAGCTGAGTAGTCTTCGTCACCCGTAGACAATAGCAATCAAGCGCTTCGTCTAAGAATAGGATATGGATCTACTAAAAGGTAAGAAAGGACTCGTCATCGGTGTTGCGAATAATCGCAGTATCGCCTGGGGAATCGCCGAAGCAGCCGCCAGAGAAGGCGCGCAGCTTGCTTTTACTTACCTCAATGAAGCTCTAGAGAAGCGAGTCCGCCCACTTGCTGAGTCTGTTGGTTCAGAGCTCGTCTTGCCTTGTGATGTGCAAGACGACGCTCAGATAGAAGAAGTGTTTAAAGAAGTCGAGAAGGCTTGGGGCAAGCTTGATTTCGTCATCCATGCCGTAGCCTACGCCAACGGCGAAGACCTTAAAGGACCATTTCACCAAACATCTAGAGACGGCTTTTCACTTGCCTTAGATGTGAGTGCATACTCGCTTGTTGCGGTAACGCAGAAAGCAGTTCCACTACTAAACCCTGGTGGTAACATCTTAACTCTTTCTTATCTTGGTGCGGTGAGAGTTGTTCCTCACTACCGTTTGATGGGTGTTGCGAAGGCGGCGCTTGAAGCATGCGTGAGAGAGCTTGCAGTAGACCTTGGACCACAGGGGATTCGTGTAAACGGTATTTCTGCTGGGCCGATTAAGACTCTTGCTGCTTCCGGAATCTCTGATTTTAGAGAACTGCTCGGAGCTTTCGAAGTTCGTGCTCCGCTTCGTCGTCTTGTTACTATTGAGGAAGTCGGCGACTCGGCCGTGTACCTGCTTAGTGATTATGCTCGGTCTATTACCGGTGAGATTCATTACGTAGATGGCGGATTCTCCGTTACTACTGCTTAGTATATTTCCATAAATTAGTTGATAGTTCGTCCGCCCTCGTAGGGAGTGTTGCCCTCGAGGCTTCCGTATAGGCGATTATTGTTAGTTCGACTTGTGTTGCTTTTGGCTCGGGTGCAGACGAAGCCTCGAGGGCAACACTCCCTACGAGGGCTGGGTAGTCGCTTAGGTGGCAGGACTTGCAGTTTCGTTTGGCCGAATGCCATCTCTTCTTTTTTGAGGAGAGTGGGAAAAAGAAAGCCTCAAAGGTGAACCTACGTCTGTGACGTGGTTCAGCTTTGAGGCTGGATGCTTCACGTCACGGAACTAAACCTTGTATACGTTACTCTTTCCAGAGGACGATGAAGCCGCTTTGTTCAGTCAGTGCGCATTGGAGGCCGTCTGAGATTACGGTCAAGACTTCGAACTCTTTCAAGTCACTTGCTGCGGTGATTCCGTCGCCGTACTTTTCAGCTAGAGCAGTTCGGGTTAGGTCTTGTAGTCTTTTTGGGGGATCTTCAACCCAAATCGGAATTCCGTCGTTCTCATCTGGTGCATCTCCAATAACGCCCTGGAGCCGAAAGGACTCACGGTTGAGCGTTAGCGTGAACTCTCCGCTTCTTGCATCGAACGTTGAGGCATGAAAAATGTCAGCAGCTCGACCGAAAAGCTGATCGAGTACAAACTGTCTTTCATCAAGGCTTCGTCGTCTAGCTTCCGCACACATGATGTTCTCCTTCTGAGGTAAAATGGAAAAACTTCTTTGAGACTTCCTTGTGGTGAAATCTTCACCGCAAGGAAGCGATTCTGCGTGTACCCGAGACGATGATGTAGGAAAGAACTTCCGACCGTATATATCATAAATAGGGATTTGCTAAAACCTGGGGTGAAGATGGGTCAGACCTCCTCTTCTTTTTCTTTTGCGGCAAATTGCCACATTGAATTTTCACTGGGAGTAGGTATCCTTAGGTTTCGATTGCCTTAGCCGAGCGTGTCCTCGCGGCTTCTTTCAATAAATATCATGCGTAAGGAAATAGATGCCTAAACGAATTTTGGTAATTTTCTCTCTATCTCTTCTGTTGAATCTCCTGTTGCTTGCACCATCGATTGCTGATTCTGATGTCGATTGGGACGGCGACCGCGCCGATGGGCATGCGCCAATTGGCGTGATGGGTGAGCATACTCATAAGGCAGGAGAGACTATGCTGTCGTACCGTTTTATGACGATGGACATGGACGGTAACCGAGATGGCTCAAGCAGCGTCAGTAACGAGGACGTTCTTCAGGACTTTATGGTTACTCCAACAGATATGCGCATGGATATGCACATGTTTGGAGCCATGTTT
>QIGM01000114.1 GCA_003230795.1 bacterium | reverse complement strand
GTTCCTGGACTTGCTGGCTTTAAAAGCACTTTAGCTGAACTAGAGTGGCCTATGACTTGAAAAGGCACAGTAGCTCCAACGAGCGGCACCTTAATCAATGACTTGCGAGCAGATTCACTTCCCTTACGAATCGCGTCAGGCACTTCGTTCGCCTTGCCAAGACCATAGCCGACATTCCCTTGCCCGTCTCCAGAGACCACAAGTGCGCTAAAGCTAAAGCGTCTACCACCTTTCACCACCTTGGCTACTCGGTTGATAAAAACGACTTTCTCGTTTAGCTCACCACAGGATTCAGCAGTTGCTTTCCTGTGTGCTGGGCGTTCGTATTTAGCAGACATTGACCTATTCCTCTCTTTAGAATTCTAAACCAGCATCGCGTGCGCCTTCAGCAACGGCAGCAACTCGACCATGGTAGACGTAGCCGTTTCTATCGAAGACGACTGATGTAATTTTCTTTTCCTTCGCAATCTCTGCCATTTTCTGACCGAGCGCTTTAGCTCCATCAGACGAAGACGCGGAAGCACCGCTTGTCTCAAGCGTCTTGGTGCTCGCTGCCCCAAGGACAACGCCGCTATCATCGGCAATAAACTGCGCGTAGGTAAACTTAAGACTACGGAAAACACAAAGACGTGGACGCTCTGCAGTGCCTCTAACCTTACGCCTAACTCTCGACTGTCGTCGTTTACGCTGAATGAGTCTTTTATTTGAACTAGACATTTTACTTCTTCCCTGCTTTACCGGCTTTGCGTCGCACTTCTTCACCTCGGTATCGAACACCCTTCCCTTTGTAGGGCTCAGGTGGTCGAAGGCTGCGAATCTGAGCCGCTACTTGACCAACTAACTGCTTATCCATGCCTTCAAGGCGGACAAAAACTTCTCGACCTTCCTTTATAAGCGATCCCTTGATTCCGTCAGGAAGAGGAAATTGAATTGAATGTGAGTAGCCGAGATGAAGCGTGAGATTATTACCCTTCTGCTCAGCTCTATATCCGACACCAACAAGTGCGAGTTCCTTCCAGAACCCTTCGGATACACCGAGCACCATGTTGTTAATCAGAGAGCGCTCAAGACCATGGAAAGCCCGTGAAGGCTTAGAGTCATTGTCTCTCTCAACAACGAGCACGCCGCCGTCAACTTTTACGCTGATTTCTGGGCGAAGCGTACGCTCCAACTTTCCTTTTGGTCCCTGCACTTTCAGCAGCTGACCAGCTATCTCGGCTTTCACCCCGTCCGGCAAAGGCACAGGTGCATTTCCAATCCGTGACATGATATCCCCTTGTTTCAGCTCTCTGGCGTTAGCCTTATTTCAGTTCTCTCGCGTTAGAATTCCGAGCGTTAGATTTACTAAGTCGTGTTAATCTCTAGAAGACAGAGCAGAGAAGCTCTCCGCCAAGTCCATCCGCACGAGCTTGTCGGTCACTAATCACTCCCTTCGAGGAAGATACGACCATCACACCCAAGCCACCCCGATTTCTCGGAATGTCATCTTTTCCAACGTAAACTCTTTTTCCTGGCTTACTAATTCGATTAATCTCGCGAATAACCGGATTGCCACGACTATCGTATCGAAGACGAATCGTTAGCTGAGGCTTACCGTTATCGTCTGTCGAATCTTCGTAGCCAGCAATAAAGCCTTCAGTTTTTAGCAACTCGAGAATGCGCTCTTTCTTTTTGGACGCAGGCGAATATGTCACCGGGTGTCCAGCCATCAAGGCGTTTCTAATTCTCGTAAGCAAATCTGCAATTTGATCAGTAACCATGCTGCTTTCCTTTAATGTACGGCGGCCCTAATGAACGGTATTCTGTTCGGTGTCAGCTGCACTAGCTTTCTTCCGGAACGGAAATCCAAATTTTTCAAGCAATGCTAAGCCTTCTTCGTTGGTCTCAGCAGTTGTCACAAACGAGATATTCAATCCTCGTATTGCGGTTTTCTCAAAATCAATTTCTGGGAAGATAATCTGCTCGGTTATTCCGAGAGAATAGTTCCCTCTACCGTCAAAGGCAGAACGTGACACACCACGAAAATCTCTTACGCGAGGAAGTGCGATAGTGACGAGACGGTCGAGGAACTCATACATCATCTCTCGACGAAGCGTGACCGATACCCCGATAGGCATGCCTTCTCGAAGCTTGAAGTTCGCAATCGACTTCTTGGCTCTACGAATAACTGGCTTTTGACCAGTAATCTTCGTGAGGTCATCAACTGCGACATCGATAACTTTAGAATTCGAAACGGCTTCACCAAGGCCCATGTTCACCACAATCTTGGTGAGCTTCGGGGTCTGGTGCTTATTGCCGTAAGAATGTTCCTCAGTAAGCTGAGGAGCGATCTGTTTAGTATATAGTTCTTTTAGTCGTGCCATGATGCTCGGGCCTGCCTATACGTCAATTTGCTCAAATTCTTTTGATTCAGGATGCAGGAAGCCTCTTACTTTTCTTCCGTCATCAAGCGTCTTGCTCTTTATGCGAACTGGGCGTTGAAGCTCTTCGCTGTAAAACATGACGTTTGAGATATGCACTGAACCTTCTTTCTCGATGATCCCTGCACTGTCTTGCGAAGTCATCGCCTTCTTGTGCTTCTTAATCATGTTAAGGCCTTCAACGATCACCCGATTACGCTTTGGTAGAATCTTGAGGATCTTCCCAGTTTGACTCTTAAGAATCCTACCGGAACGCTTATTTCCTCCAGAAATAACCATCACGACATCTCCGATTTTCAAATCGGTAGAAAGCTTCGCCGTAATCGCGCCTTTCTTGGTAGTCCCGCGTGGGGCATGAGAATTTCTCTTCATCACAACACCTCAGGTGCGAGTGAAATAATCTTCATAAACTTCTTTCCACGTAGCTCACGAGCTACTGGACCAAATATTCGGTTTCCGATCGGCTCTTTCTGAGCATTGATCAGAACGGCCGAGTTTGTATCAAAGCGGATAAAGGTTCCGTCTTTGCGTGCAATCTCTTTTGCGGTTCTCACCACAACAGCCTTATGCACTTCACCTTTCTTCACTCGAGAGTTCGGCATCGCTTCTTTCACGGAAACCGTGATTACGTCACCAACGCTTGCGTAGCGTCTCTTTGATCCCCCGAGGACCTTAATACACATCACTTTTCGAGCGCCGGAATTGTCGGCCACATCGAGAATGCTTTCTTGCTGAACCATCCCTCGCTTCTCCTAGACTGCGCGCTCGACAATTGTCTGCACACGCCAACGCTTGTTTTTACTTAGCGGACGCGTCTCGACAATATTCACACGATCACCCTGATTGCATTCATTGGCTTCGTCGTGCGCCATATATTTCTTTGTCCGACGGACATACTTTCCGTATTGGGGATGCTTTTTGAAGGTCACTACTGCAACGACCACGGACTTATCCATGACACTGCTGACCACATACCCCTGCCGTGACTTCTTAAGTCCTCGACGTTGTTCTTCGGATTCGTCTTTCTTCATCGTATCCTCAGCTTGCCGATGCGGTCTCTACTTGCCGCTTCTCGGTTCGAACAGTCATCAAACGCGCTATTGTCTTTCGCACCGTTTGTAATTGTGCGGTGTGCTCCAACTGGCTGGAAACCTGCCGAAATCGGAGGTTCATCAGCTCGTTCTTTGCGGATGCGATTTTCTCTTCGAGAGCATCGGCATCTAACTCGCGCGCTTCTTTTAATTCTTCATTTGTTTTCATAAATCACCAAGGCTCCCTTCCAAGCCTCCCTTTCAAGCCTATTTAGCTGGCAAACTAGAGAATAGTTCTCTCTTGCCGCACAACAAACTTCGTTGGAATCGGAAGCTTTGCTCCTGCAAGCTGCATGGCCTTTCTTGCCACCTCTTCCGAGACTCCTGTTATTTCGTACATGATTCGCCCAGCTCTAACTTCAGCGACCCACTTCTCCGGTGCACCCTTTCCCTTACCCATTCGAACTTCGGCAGGCTTTTTGGTGAGGGGCTTGTCTGGGAAAATTCTAATCCAAACCTTTCCACCACGTTTCATCGCCCTGGCCATTGCAATACGTGCCGCTTCAATCTGGCGGTTCGTGATCCAATGCCCTTCAAGGGCCATTAGTCCGTAGTCTCCAAAAGCAATCGTGGTGCCTCGATTCTCGACGCCCCGCAGGTGCCTTACCTGCTTCATTTGCTTTCGGTGTCTAACTCGCTTTGGCGATAACATAACGCTTACCTAACCTTTGCAGGTTCCTCTAAAAATTCTCTACAGCTGTTGCACAGGCTGAGCGGCATCAATGCCTTCGACCATCTCACCGCGGAAGATCCAAGTCTTCACGCCGATGATTCCGTAAGTGGTCAAGGCTTCAGCTGTTCCGTAGTCAATCTTCGCTCGCAGGGTGTGTAAAGGAACTCGCCCCTCTCTTGCCCACTCAGTTCGCGCGATATCCGCACCACCGAGACGTCCTGCAAGTGATACCTTGATACCTTCAGCGCCCATTCTCATTGCACGCTGAACGCCGTCTTTCATCACTCGACGAAAGGCGACACGTCGCACAAGCTGGTTAGCGAGGTTATCAGCAACAAGCTTGGCATCGAGATCAGGCTTTCGGATTTCAATGATATTGATACTGATTTCCCGTCCGATTACTCGCTTGAGCTCAGAACGTAAATCTTCAATATCCTTTCCTTTCTTTCCAATCACGAGACCAGGGCGAGCGGTTCTCACGTTAATTTTAACGCGGTTCGCTGCACGCTCGATATCGATACTCGAAACACCAGCTCCAGAGAGACGCTTCGTGACATACTCTCTCAGGTAAAAATCCTGATGTAGCTGCTTGGCGTAGCCTCGCTGTTTGTACCACCGAGACGACCACGTCTCAGTCACACCTAGTCGAAACCCCTTAGGATGAACTTTCTGACCCATACTCTCCTCTTAACTAGCTCCGACTTCGTCAAGCATCACAGTGATACTACTGTGTCGCTTCTTAATAGGGTTTGCAGACCCACGAGCTCGGGGCTGAATTCTATGAAGGGTTTTACCTTCGTCGACCCAAATTTTCTTTACGTATAATTCATCAACATCTACGCCTGAACGCTCACTTGCATTCGCGACAGCTGATAGAAGTAACTTTCTCACTATTGGAGCAGTCTTCTTATCCGAGTTATCGAGAATATCGAGAGCGGCCTCGACCTGCTTCCCACGAACTAAATTCACAACCAAGCGAGCCTTTTGTGGTGGAACACGAGTGTTCCCCAACTTTGCTTTTGAGATGTAGCCTTCTGTTTGCTTTGCTCTTGCCATATCAGCCTCTCGCTACTTTCCGCCGTGCTTGTTGAAGGTACGGGTCGGTGAGAATTCCCCAAGCTTATGTCCGACCATGTTCTCGGAGATAAACACTGGGAAAAACTTGCGTCCGTTATGAACCGCAAAAGTAAGCCCAACCATTTCTGGAATGACTGTCGAACGGCGCGACCACGTTTTGATTGGTCCCTTATGGGCACCATTCTTTGCGCGCTCAACCCACTTCATTAGATGTCCATCTACAAATGGGCCTTTTTTAATTGACCTTGGCACGTTGCTAGCTCCCCTTTTCCAGAGAAATATTATCTCTGAGTAAATTTTTTACGAGTAAATTATACGTATTTATTTACGCTTCTTACGACGACGAACGATAAACTTATCAGTCGCCTTATTCTTACGAGTCTTAAACCCCTTGGTTGGCTTACCCCATGGAGTGACCGGATGACGACCTCCTGAAGTCTTACCTTCACCACCACCATGTGGGTGATCAACTGGGTTCATCGCCACACCACGAACCTTAGGCCGTCGGCCTCTCCAACGGTTCGCACCGGCTTTACCAATACTTTGGTTTGAGAATTCTGAGTTTCCAACCACACCGATTGTCGCGATGCATGTGAGAAGCACTCGCCGCTGCTCGCCAGAAGGAAGTCTCACCTGCGCATACTTCCCGACTTTCGCCATCAGCTGCGCACCGTTGCCTGCACTTCTTACAAGAATTCCTCCGCCACCAGGACGAAGTTCGATGTTATGAATTACTTCACCCACTGGAATGTTTGCCAGCGGAAGAGCATTACCAACTTTAATCTCAGACTCTGGTCCCGATTGAACGGTCTCGCCAACTTTGAGCTTGTCAGGGCAAAGGATGTAGCGCTTCTCACCATCTGCATAGTGAATCAGAGCGATACGAGCGTTACGGTTTGGATCGTATTCGATCGCCGCAACTTTACCTGGAACAACTAGCTTGTTTCTTCTGAAATCTATCTGACGGTACTTCTGCTTATGACCACCACCACGACGACGCGAAGTGATACGGCCGTTAACGTTTCTTCCGCCCGTACGCTTCTTCGGAGAGAGGAGGCCACGTTCTGGAGATTTCTTAGAGACCTCTTGATAATCCGACACAGCGCGGAAACGCTGGCCTGGAGTCATAGGACGCCGCTTCTTGATAGGCATGTTAGAGACCCTCTATGATATCTATGGAGTTACCCTCTTTCAGTGAAACATAGGCTTTCTTCCAATTCGGACGACGGCCTGTCTTGGAGCCAACTCGCTTTTCCTTCCCCATGTAATTCATGGTTCGAACAGCTTTCACTTTCACGTCAAAAATTTGCTCCACTGCCTGGCGAATTTCAGTCTTATTCGCACGAGGATGAACATCAAACACGATGCTATTCTCTACAGAACCAAGAAGCGCTGTTTTCTCAGTGATTCTCGGGCGTCGGATAATGTCGTATGCAGTCTTTTTTACGCTACCCATCGGGCATACCTATTCGCTGTGGCCTGAGCTGCGTATGAAAGAAGCGTACCTTCTTTCTCGCGCTCTATTCCCCCCTCGTGACTCCCAGCACGCTTAGCGCACATGGCCCTTGAGGAGGGGGCCCAAACTAATACTAAAATGTTACCTTTTCCGCAAATATTTGGGCATATTGCCCGGTTCATTTGGGCGTATTGCCCAGTTTCTTTGGAGTCTTCTCTTTGAGTCGACTAAAAACCCCTATTTGGAGCCCTTATGTGGGGCCCTTATGTAGAGCCTGTCGCGCTCGTCTTCTCTGACACAGATAGCCGTTCAGTTACCCCGTCTAGACCCTTCTCGGTCATAATCAGGTATTTCGCATTAAGAACATCGTAAACGTTTAATCCCTTAGCAGGCATCGCCTTCACACCAGGAATGTTCTTAAGACTCTTTGCCACAAAGCCTTCTGCCTCTTCCGCAACCACCACAGCCTTATCTCGATCGCTAACACCAAGATTCTTGAGCACTTCAACAGCTTGCTTGGTCTTAAAATCCTCAAGACCGAAATCAGTAAGAGCAACACATGTTCCCTCTCCCACTCGCTGACTGATAGCTCCTTTCAAAGCTTTCGCTCGTTCTTTTCTGTTAAGAGAAAATTCGTAACTTTTCTGCTTAGGTCCATGAGCCACACCACCACCTACCCAGAGGGGAGAAGTGTTTGACCCGGCTCGAGCGCGACCAAGACCTTTTTGCTTAAAAGGCTTTCGTCCACCACCGCGCACTTGGGCACGAGTAAGAACGGTAGCCGAGCCTGCACGCTTCTTCGCGCGCTGCCAACGAACTACTTGGTGAAGCAAATGCGCCACACCTTCTTTCAAGCCAAAAATGTCAGCAGGTACGGTTTTCGTTCCTACTTCCTTTCCGCTTGCATCAAAAAGCTTTATCTCTGCGGTCGCCATTACAATTCCTAGCTCTTATTCTTTCGAGATGTTTGAACGAGAATAGTGCCGTTCTTCGGTCCAGGAACTGAGCCCTTTACGAGAAGCACATTATCCTTTGCTCGAACGCTTACTACTTCGATGCCCGCTTGAAGCACTCGCTCATTACCCATATGTCCCGGCATGCGCTTGTTCTTCCAAACACGACCAGGGAATTTTCTACACCCGATCGAACCACCGTGACGGAAATATTCGTGCGTTCCGTGTGTCATTGTCTGCGCACCTTTCATGTGGTGACGCTTAATAACACCGGCAAAGCCTTTACCAATACTAGTACCGACAACATCTACTTTATTTCCTGGCTCAAATAATCCGTCGAGAGCGATTTCATCACCCACGGCAAATTCAGAACCTAAGAAAAACTTATCAAGACGTATTTCGCGCAAAGTTCGAGGAGTTCCTTTTTTCGCAGCAGCAACGTGGCGAGTAACAGCTTTTGAAACTCGTTGAGGCTTTTGCGTACCAAAGCCAACCTGTACGGCTTCGTATCCATCGGTCTCTTTAGTCTTTACTTGAAAGACTATGTTAGGTGGAAGCTCAAGAGCAGTCACTGGGACGCATCGTCCGTCTTCAGTGAAGACCTGAGTCATACCGATTTTCTTTCCGTAAATCGCTTTCTTCATTGCAGCTTAATCTCCACATCGATTCCCGCGGAAAGTTCTAGCTTCCCAAGGTCATCAATTGTTTGCTGAGTTGGCTCCAAGATATCGATCAAACGCTTGTGTGAACGAATCTCAAATTGGTCACGAGCTTTCTTATCGACGTGAGGCGAACGGTTCACGGTAAATCGTTCGATTTTCGTCGGCAAAGGAATCGGTCCTGCCACTTTCCCACCAGTGCGTCGAACCGCTTGTACGATCTCCTGCACTGCCGCATCTAGTACCTTGTGGTCATAGCCACAAAGTCTGATCCGTATTCTTTGACTCCCGATCATTTAGCTCTAGCCTTTCTTTAGTGATTTACTCAATTGCTGTCAGCAAAAGTGGAGAGTTTATAGCAAGCAATGGGATGAGAATCCAGCCCCTAAGCCGCAACTCCGAACTAACTACAATTTCTCCTTAATTCGGCCCACACACGAATGAGCTGCGGGGCAGAACCTACTCTAATTATTCGACAATTTCCGCGACAACACCCGCGCCGACAGTTCTTCCGCCTTCACGAACAGCAAAACGTAGCTCTTTACTCAGCGCAATTGGCTGAATAAGCTCAACGTCAACAGTCACGTTATCTCCAGGCATTACCATTTCCTGTCCTTCAGGAAGAGTAATTGAACCAGTCACGTCCGTTGTGCGGAAGTAGAACTGAGGACGATACCCTTTGAAGAATGGTGTATGGCGTCCGCCTTCTTCTTTAGTCAAAACATAAATCTCTGCTTTGAACTTAGTGTGAGGAGCGATTGAACCTGGCTTTGCGAGAACCTGACCACGCTCAATGTCTTCACGCTTTAGTCCACGGAGAAGGCAACCAAGGTTATCCCCGGCACGACCTTCATCGAGAAGCTTACGGAACATTTCAACACCAGTAACAGTAGTTGTTGTGGTGTCACGAATTCCAACGATTTCTACTTCTTCACCAACTTTAACGATTCCAGTCTCAACACGACCAGTCGCTACAGTTCCACGACCTTGAATGCTGAAAACATCTTCAATAGGCATCAAGAAGTCTTTTTCAATCGCACGCTTTGGCTCTGGAATATAAGTATCAAGAGTATTGAGGAGTTCGGAAACAGATCCGGAACCAATCTCAGACGTGTCGCCTTCAAGAGT
>QIGM01000299.1 GCA_003230795.1 bacterium | reverse complement strand
GAAACTTGAACAACTCGCCTCTGTGTTGAACTTAACCGTGCAGGGGATGAAGGTGCTTCTTGAGGAGCTCACTAAAGACGATGAACTAGTACTTCGGCATGGAAGCCTCGCTAAGGGCTCCTTCAAACCTGAGATAACAGATCGAGAAGTCTTACTTCGAGAGCAGATTCTTGAACGAGTTGAAGCCGCCGGTACCGCCTCTCTTGCCAAAGGTCCCCTCCTCGAAGAACTATCGATGACTGCAGGAGAAATGAAGCGAGTTACCAAGATTCTGGTAAGCGAAAAGCTCGTGAGCGTTATCGGTGGCAATCTCATCATTCGCTCAGCAGTTGAAGGCGCGCGCAGCGTTTTGCTTGATCTCTTTCGCAGCACAGAAGTAGTAGAGCTCAAAGAGTTCCGTGATAAGAGTGGCATGAGTAGAAATATCGGCGTCGCCTTGCTTGAGGCATTTGATAGTGAGGGAATGACTAAGCGTAAAGATAAGGGGAGAATTCTCGTGCAGAAGAAGCTGCTTGATTAATCCCGACGCAGATACCGCCTCAAGACTGTAGACAGCACATCACCTATCACCACCAGCAATGCCCCGAGCAGAATAAAGAACAACATCTCATCATAGAAGTTTCTCGCTCGCGCATCTTGAATATAGTAGCCGAGAGAAACAATTCCGATTAATCCAAGGACAGTGGATTCTCGAACGCACATTTCCCAGCGCGCAAAGAAAAAGAGCAGAAAGCGAGAGAAACTCATGGGTGCAATCGCAGCGAAGAACAGGCGAAAACGACTAGCGCCTAAAGCCCGCAGAGAACGAAGCGGGGTTGGGTTGAGGTTTTCAATGGTTTCTGCCTGAAGCCTTCCTAGAACTCCGGCATTATGTAGCGCAAGCGCAAGCACCGCAGGCCAAGCGCTTGGTCCAAAGAGCACAAGAAAAATGAAGGCCCAGATGTATTCTGGTATCGCGCGCATAAACATCAGCAAGGCTCGAGAGAGCCAGGTAAGAATTTGCCAAGGTCCAGCGCTTGCACCTTGGGTTAGGTACGGGTCACGATTCATCAAGGTTCGTGCGGCAAAAGGGCTAAGAAAAAATGCAATCAAACCAGCAAGCATGATAGCGACGAGCGACATTGCAAAGGTGATACCCATTGCGTAAGCACCACTCTTCTCCCACATCTGAAAATACCATTCGGCGTAGTCTGTAATCCCGCTCGGTTTATCACGAAGACTGTAGGGCACAAGCTCGCCAAAAAAGCGTGCGACGTTGGCTTGACGCTGAGGCTTTGCAAGTTCTGCGAAACCAACGAAGAACGTCAACAGAGGCGCAAGGAGGAGAAGCGCGAAGAAGACAACAGAGAATCGAATGAAGCCGCTTCTTGGGCGTGTTTTATGGAGCTCTTCTAGAACCGCGCTCATCGCTGAATCCTCCGTCGAATAGCTGAACTCCAGACATCAACGATTATCACCAGAAAAAATAGCGCGTAAAGATAGCTCCATACCTCTCGGTAGTGAAGGTTCTCAAACGAAGCCGCGAGGTAGAAGCCAATCGTTGGTAGACCGAAAAAGCCTAGCACCGCACTTGAACGCAAAGCACATTCAAAGCGATACAAGAGATAGGCCACGAGATCAGGTAGCGCTGTCGGACATTGGGCGAATATAAAAGTCCGAAACGATCCTAACCCACATGCTCGCAATGCTTCGGCAGGACCATGATCAGACTCGTCAATGATCTCAGCAAATATTTTCGCAAGCATGCCACCCGCTGGAATGCCAATCGCAAGCATCGCTGATACTTCGCTCACACCAAAAGCGGCAAGAAATAGCACTGCCCAGAGCAATTCATGAACGGAGCGGCATAGCGTCATCAGCGTCCGAGCACCGAAGTAGGTGAGAAAAGCAAATTGGGCTATCAGCTTTCGCTGTTCCCTATTCTTTACTTGCCCCTCGACCCACCAAAAGCTTGAGCAGAAAAATCCAAAGCTAGTCCCAATGAGAAGTGCCACGGCCATTCCGCCTGCCGCGTACCAAACGGTCATCCAACTAGCTTCAAGGAGTCGTAAAAGAAAGTGAGGTGCGGAATCCGGCACTTCTATCGCCTGATAATCGAAAGCCGGCATAAATGCTGCCGTAAAGAAATTTATTGTGGCCTTGTTCGCAGTCATTGCTTCAAGCAAAGACAGGACACTCAAGTCGAGAGTAAAGGCCGCAACGAGAGCAAGTAAGCCCATAACCGCTGCAACGAAAAATCGACGACCTAAATTTCTTTTAGTTCTAAACACAAATCGCCAAATCCTGAATCGTATAAAGCTCTTCTAATTCGCTCGCCTGAAGCTCAGAACTAAGCCTATCGAAAACGAGCTTTCCATCGCGAATTCCGATTACGCGGTCAATGTATCCTTCCGCAAGCTCAACTTGGTGCAAACTCATACAAAGTGTGAGCTCGTCATTTTTGGCGATGGTGGAAAACAACTTCAGCGTTTCTCTGGCGCGCGCTGGATCGAGACTAGCCACTGGCTCATCAGCCAGAAGCGTATGCGGCTCTTGATACAATGCTCGTGCTATTGCAACACGCTGCCGCTGCCCACCAGAGAGTTGCTCTACGAAGTGAAATATTTTTTCTTCAATACCAAGGCGCTTAAGAAGATTGTAGACTTCTTCTTGCTCTTCGGCGTTGGAGTAGACAAACCTTCGTATGGCTTCGAACAGAGAGAACCTGCCGAGGCGAGCGCTCATTACGTTTTGGATCACCCGAATAGTAGGCACGAGATTGTGGTGTTGGTAGACAAACCCTACTCGAGAACGGTGAGTTTGAAGCGCAGTCTCATCAAAACGAGAGAGTTGTTGTAGGTCGACATAGACCTCACCTTCTGTCGCTTGTATTCCTCCGTTTAGTAATCCGAGTAGCGTGCTCTTACCCGCGCCGCTTGGCCCGACAATCGCCACACGTTCGCCCGAGAAAATAGTGCAAGAAACATCTTGCAAGGCATACGTGTCGCCATATTTTACGCTGACATTTTCGAGTCTGTAGAATTCTGATGACAAGGTGATACAAACTCCAAACTTTACTTAATAGAGAGAAGTGGTGAGTCGGGGGCTTGTTTTTCGCTTACTTCCCCTATGACCAATGAGTGCTCGTATCCTAAGGATCTTAGCTCTTCAACGCAGGAAGCCGCATTTTCCTTAGGTATGCCCGCAATAAGTCCGCCAGAGGTTTGCGGATCAAAC
Source organism: bacterium (assembly GCA_003230795.1). Taxonomy (GTDB): domain Bacteria; phylum Bdellovibrionota_C; class UBA2361; order SZUA-149; family SZUA-149; genus SZUA-149. Next base: position 6,489 of record QIGM01000299.1, on the reverse strand, counting down.
AGCGCCTCTAATCGTTTACTACCTTCGTGCCCACTTTGAATACTCATACGTTCTACTAGCTCCCTGTTCTGCGGATGAAGCGAACTAGTAATTCCTGCACTGACGCATTCCTCGAAGCCACTGAAAATAGGGATCTGATCGAGATTCAACGTAAGGCTCTTATTCGAGGCCGCCGCCATCTCCATCGCGTGTCCGGCAAGGCCAAAGCCCGTGATATCAGTCGCGGCAAGGGCCCCACACCTTACAAAGCATTCTCCTGCAAGCTTATTAGGCTTTAGCATGGACTCCAAAGCCTCCTCTATCCAGCGACCTTTCGCGAACAGACGCATATCTGCAGCAAACAGCGCTCCGGTGCCTAGCGGCTTGCTGAGAATTATCGCGTCTCCGGTCTTAAGCAGACCTTTCCGCAGTAATTTCTCAACTTTCTGTACGCCGTTACAAACTAAACCACAGCCTAAAACCTCGCCTTCTGCCGTATGTCCCCCAAGTAGCGCCGCTCCCGCGGCTTCTAGCTCATGCACCACCCCTGAGAGTAGCTGATAGATTGCTTCTTCCATCTTGGGCGCAGCACCGAATGGTGCGGTTATTAGCGTCAGCGCGCTCGCGGGCTCAGCGCCCATGGCGTAGACGTCGCTAAAACAATGATTGACCGTGATTCGGCCGAACAAATACGGGTCACTGAGTAGACTGGGGAAATAGTCTATTGATTGAACTAAGCTATATCCCTCTTTGACAGAGAATACTGCGGCATCATCTGGTTCATCGAGACCAATGTCGAGACTGCAAAGCTCCCCTGCCCCAGCTTGCCCCCCAGCTTGCACCGGATCGCGCTCACTCTGAATCCTCGAGAGTGTGCGACTAAGAATCGATGCGCCAACCTTCGAACCACAACCAGTGCAACGCATTTTCGCCTTCTGACGAAGCGCTTCTAGTTCGCCAACAGCAGTAGCAGGGTGCTCAGTCGCTTTCGACTCATCCATTAACGGCAGATCTGAGAAACGTCTCATAAACTTTCGGTCGATGTACTCCTTGAGCCTCCACATCGACCGGCCTTCCATGGTGAAGCCACCGCGAGAAGCAACCGCAGAACCATCGGATGTGCCAATAAGTTTTAAGAAATGATGCTGAGGTGCATATTCCTTCAGAGACGTGCCGTGAAGTGCCGCACGGATGTTATGTGCAAGCGGTTTGCCCTGCTTAACCGCAAACACCCCTGATTTCGGACGAGGTGATGAACTCATAGAGGCGACGTCACCTGCGGCAAATACCGCTGGATGGGACGTAGAGCGTAGGTACTCATCGACCTCTACGAAACCTTGCGAATCTGTCGATAAGCCACTACCTGCGAGCCAATTAGGCGCAGAAGCGCTAGTCACGGGAAAGAAGTAATCTGCGGTAAGTGAAAATCCAGAGTCGCACACTAAGGTGTCGCCCTCAATTGAACGCACTGATTCGCCAACGTGAAGCTCAATTGAGTTTTCTTTGAGTTTGCTCGTCAAGTGCACACGCACAGCCTCGTCGAAGGTGTGAAGTATTTTTTCACCTTGATGCACGATACTAATCTTCGGGGTTCTAGCTCCCTGAGACGAAAAGGCTTCTTCAAATCTATTGCTAAGCGCAAGCGCAAGTTCAACTCCTCCCGCGCCTCCACCAATAATCGCAAATGAGGAAATAGCTTCAGGCTCTTTTTTTACTCGTTCTAAGATTGAGTCCAGAGAGCTGAGGAAATGCGGTACCGGCTTTACCGGTATTACTCGCTCGGAAGTCGAGTGAAGCCATTGTAGATTCGGTGTACTGCCAATGTTTATCGACAGTGTATCGTACTCAATAGGCGGGCGATCAGGACAAAGCACCTTGCGCTGCTCAAGATCAAGCCCAGTCACCGGAGCAAGAACAAACTGAGCATCGGCGAAATTCGCTACTCTCCTCAGATCTATGTGCGCCTCATCAAAAGAGTAGTAACCAGCAATTAAGCCAGGAAGCATTCCTGAATAGGGCGCGTGAGTCACATCACTTATTAAGGTAATTCGAACTCCCGGCGGAGGCGACATTCCCAGCATACGAAGCACTATCGCATGGCTATGCCCTCCTCCGATGAGGACTAGGTCGCGTATAGTTGGAAGTTTTTCTCTCATGAGGGCAATGAGTAAACGAAAATAAACACGAAATTAATGCTGTGATGGCTATAGACGAGACGTATCCTAGTGTAAGGCTCATAACACCCGTGGAGGAGAAGTGTCTCAAGATCGTTATACGATTCCTAGAGAGACTGCAACGAACTATGAAACTCAATGATACGGCCCCGGAACAGCATATGGCGATCCTTGTCATCACAGGGGTTATCATATTTCTAAGTGTCGTTGATTACTTCAAAAGCGCTCCTGCCGATGAAGAAGGGAGAAAGATTCGTTCTGGCACCTATGCTCAAACAGGTGAGACGCTCTACGATAACCCCCATTTAACCTGGTATGAGCGGTATCTTTGCCGAGGATATCAGCGCTCATCATTCTGTAGTTACCGCATGTTACACCCCTTTAAAGATGTCTTTGATGCTCACGGTATCAAAGTTAAAGAATCGCCTCCCAAGAAAAACGTGGTGCTCTATCGAGGCCCATTGCCGAAGAATCGGGCGTTCCGTAGCAAGATGCTTCTGAAATCAGATGGCTAAGCATCTAGTTTATTTGGCTTTTTACGCCTAAATCTAAAGCCTTCTTTTAGGTAACACCTAATCACCTACAGTTCATAACAATATATAGAGGCAGACAGTCTGTCCTCGGCAAATTGTGCCATTTGGGTTCTATACACTCGCAATAGGTGGGATATGAAACAGGTTTTGAAATCCATTAAAGAGTCATTTAACGATAACTCAACCAAGCTTTGCTTAAATACGCGAAGCCTCTTCGAACGACACGCCGAACTAAGCTTGTTCGCGATCGGTCTAACACTTCTTTATAGCGGCGGCTCTGAGCTAGCCCATGCTGGTTCCGGTACTTACGGGCAAGCATGTAACGGAATTCTGCTACTTGTTGAAGGAACCTTTGGGGCCTTGATTACGGCAGCAGCAGGGATTGGAGCAATTATCGCTTCGGCGGTGGGCGGCTTTAAGATGGCCTGGTCACTAATCGTTGTTGCAGTTGGTGCTTTCATTCTTCGCTCTTACATCACTCTGTTTAACGGTGATTGCGGCATCGGCGTCGGCTAATGCCGATTCTCACGCGAACGCTTAAGTCGTAGGCAACAAGGAATAGCTGAAATGAAGCAGTGGTATAAGACCTCATTCGAAAACTGGAACACCCTTTGTCTTAGGTGTGTGCTGTTCACACAGCGGCACTTTACTGCTTTGTTATTCCTTTTCGGCGTGTTGTTACTAGGCGTTGGTTTAAACGGAATATCCTCTGCGCAGATTAAGGATCCTGAGGGTGCAAACGCTAATTTTGCTCGAGGCGCACCCGGCGCATTTAATCGTTTTCCAATACCAGCATTCGCGAGAGCTCCCCAAGCAGCCTTAGCGCAAGATCCTGACGCGGCATTGAATGCGGCTCCAGAAATTGGTGTGCAGGACTTAACTGTTGGCGCAGAGGCCGCAATCGATATCGAACCGGAGAATCAAGACATTCCGTATGACGACACACTGCAAAGAAACGCAGTTGGTAACCTATTTAAGTTCATCGAAGGCTCTTTTGGCGCTCTTGTGATGACCATCGCGGGTATCGGAGCAATCGTTGCCGCAGCAATGGGAGCCTATAAAGCCGCTGTCGGAATCATGGTCGTTGCGATTGGAGCCTTTATACTCCGCGCTTTAGTTTCTCTTTTCTTTGGAACTGATTACGACGAATTCGGAGGCTTAGTAGGTGGAGGCGGCGGTGGTGCCGGTGGAGATGCAATAGGAAATCTACCCTAACGAGGGGGATGAGGAAGGTTACAATGAAGAAGTTTTTAGCTTCTACACGCATTCGAGCACAGCATTGGGGAATGTATGTGCTCACCATAGGCAAAGTGCCGTCAATTTACGTGATTGCTATCATAGCACTGGCCGTGTTCACGCCTGATTCAGCTTTCGCCTACGATGGCGGAAAATTCGAAGAGGTCTGCGAGTCAATTCTTGCGGCACTGGCAAGCGATAACTTGGGTTCTCTACTTGCTGCGATAGCAGGAATGGCTGCAATTATCGCCTCTGCAATGGGCGGATTCAAGACAGCTTGGGGCTTACTTGCCGTATCAGTCAGCTCTTTCATACTAGAAGCCTACATCAGCATCTGGTTTGAAGAGTGCGTAAATAACTAGAGTTAGGGAACTAGGGTTAGGGGACAAAGTTTATGATTGAGGAAAATTCACTACGAGTTGCAGTGCACCTTGAGCAAGCTCAAGTAAAATGCTGCCGCCTGTTACAGCGCCATTCGGGAAGTTTACTACTACTTTTCGGTACTGTTTTACTGCTTAACGGTATGCAGGACGTGGCGCTCGCACAAACAGGAGAAGGGATTTTCGATGATGCAGCCTGCGTCTTAGGTCAAGAAGTACTCACTAAGGAATATGGCGCGATGCTTTCTGCAATTGCTGGTTTACTCGCCATCATTACCTCGGTAATGGGAGCGTTTAAGTCAGCTTGGGCTCTTGTGTTTGTTACCGTAGGAACTTTCACTTTCCCACAGATCGTATCCGAACTCTTCAATATTCAAGAGGGATGTGGTGGCGGTTAGGACGTCCAAGCTTACTACAGATAGAGGTTTTCAATGCGCGTTTTAGGTAAGAATCATACTTCAGGAAAGGGGCATAACTCTTTTCAAAATTCCTATTTCGCCTCAGGTACATTACTCGTCCTGGGAGCGGTCGCTGTTATTCTGCTTCTCCCAGAAGAGTCTCATGCGTTTGAAAGCGCGAGGTTCGCGATTGGTGAAATTTGTGGCCATATGGAAGGCAAGCTTGGAGGCTTGCTAATGACAGTTGCTGGTATCGGTGGTCTTACCGCCGCAGCCTTCGGAAACATGCGCGCAACACAGAGCCTGATAGTTGTTGGTATTGGGGCTTTTGCAATTAGCTCAGTACTGAGCATTTATTTTCCCGAAGCCGCCGAGAGTTGTGGCAACGGTGGTGCTGCTACTGGAAGAACCGTGAATCGGGCCGCCCAAGTGAATCAGTTTAACGCCGTAGAGGCCGATATTGCTGCGAGAAGAGCAGCAGCCGTTCAGATAGGCACTGGTAACGCAGTAGACTTCGAGTTCGCCGCCCCGCTTCCGCAAGGACTGGAAAGCGGTGAGGATGAAATATTTCAGTTTGATCCTGCAGCCGGCGATGTGGCCGAAAACTTCTAATGCGAACTATTAGGATTCCTCTCTGCTTTACCCTAGTTGCACTCTGCGACTTTGTATTCTGTAATTCAGCCCTGGCACAAGGTGCGCAAACACTTGCGGGCACAGGCGCTTACACTTCTGACGCCTTCGCTGGCGGGGAATTACGTGACATTACTTGCGACATCATGGAAATCGTTGGTGGAAAGTTTGGAGGAATGCTCCTTACGGCTGCTGGCATCGTGGCCATGACATATGCTGCCTTCGGCGATGCGAAGTACACGACCTCGCTGATAACGGTTGGCGTCGGTGCCTTCGCGATAAGCTCAATGATTAGCATCTATTTTGGCGATCTAGGTTGTGATACCGCAACGGGCAATCAGAATAGAGAAATCATCAGAACCAATGATAGCGCAAACCCGGCACTTCGAATACTTGGGCTAGAACACACGGAAGCGGCGACTCTACCGCACGGCGACGATTCTACGGACGATCCCTTTGATTTCTAGAAATCCTGCTGAAGAATAGACTTCATATAGCGCTTCAACTTAGGCCCAATATCTCTACGCTTTAGACCATAAGCAATGTTCGCTTGCAGAAAGCCGAACAAGTCACCGGCATCGTATCGCTCGCCGCTGAATTCAACACCGATAAAGCCTTCATCACGCATCATTCGCGCCATAGCATCAGTGAGCTGTAGCTGCCCGTCGGCACCAATTTCGGTGTCTTCTAAATACTTAAATATTGATGGCTTCAGGATATAGCGACCGATAATTGCTAGGTTTGAGGGAGCATCTTGCTGACTTGGTTTCTCAACCATAGTGTCTAAGTCATAGACCCGTTCACCTATTAGCTCTCCACCACACATACCGAAGGTTGCCGTCGCGTCCTCGCTTATCCTGGTTAGTGCAACAACCGACTTTCCATGCTCTTCGAAGGCATCCATCATTTGCTTAGCGCAAGGCACGGCAGAATCAACGAGATCATCCCCAAGGGCGACAAGAAAGGGCTCGTCCCCTACTAATTCCTTGGCACAAAGCACCGCATCCCCAAGTCCCTTGGGTTCTTGCTGCCGAATTGAGACGACCTTGGCCATGGAAGAAGTCTCGCGCAAGGCTGCAAGAGTATCATGCTTACCTTGTCGCTCTAACTTCTCCTCAAGCTCTGGATAGGCGTCAAAATGGTCGACGATGGCGTTCTT
>QIGM01000574.1 GCA_003230795.1 bacterium | reverse complement strand
TATCAGTTCCCACTTACCCCTTTTTTTACCGAACATGACCATTGTCGTGGTCGGTAAAAAAAGGGGTAAGTGGGAACTGATACTATTTTTGCGGATTGGCTATTGCGTGAAGTCGAGCATGTAGCTTTCCGTTTGAGGCTATAACTGACTGTGAAAATATACTATACGGGTCATCGACAGGTTCAGGGATGCTACCCACTCTTCCACCTGCCTCTGTAACGATAATCGTCGAGCCTGCTACATCCCAAGATTTGGGTCCCTGTTGTACGAAGCCATCCAGTCTTCCGCAGGCAACCAAGCACATTTCCAAGGCCGTAGAGCCAAGCATTCGCACCTTGCCGACGCTAGTAAGAAGGGATTCATGTGCAGGTTTATACTTCTCCCAATTATTCATGCGATCATGAGCAAAACCGGTTGCTACTACCGCACGAGTGGGATCGTCTTGAGGACTGACGTGGATTTTCACACCGTTTAGATATGCACCTTTGTCTCGCGTGGCGGAAAAAAGTTCGTCACGTGCAGGATCATACACCATACCGAAAAGCAGCTCTCCGTCCTGCAGCACGCCGACAGAGACCACGCTCAAGGGCGCTCCGCTGACAAAGTTCGCGGTGCCATCGATGGGATCAACAATCCAGCATAAGCCTTTTTCGGAGAGGTCAGCCAAGGAGCTGCCTGGATTGTTCGCAAGCAGCTGATCCGAAGTTTCTTCCCCAATAAGCAGATGGTCTGGAAAATTGGTCTGCACTGCTTCAGCAACCTGTGCCTCAGCCCACATGTCAATCTCGGTCACAAAGTCGGCAGGACCCTTCAGGGATACGCCCAATGAAGCCGCGCGAGCGCTGTGGTCGCTAAAGTTCTCACGCATGCGCTCGCCGATACGTCGTAACACGGTTTCGCAGACAGAACTTATTTTGTTAATATCCATAGGTAGAAAGCTATATCAGGTCGGCTTGGGTATGGCGAACAGAGAAAGTCGAAGTCGCCTGGAGATCGAAAAACAGGAAAGTAGAGAGTTACTATGACACCGAACTTGAGGACGCTATTGAGACAATTTATTTACCCCGAGCAAATTTTGTCACCTCGAAGTTAGGCAAGTCACCCTAATCACTTAGGCATAGATTGGTCTGTATATTGCAGTTCTTTTCCTATGGTCCCTCTCGGCGCGAGCCGAGAGATACATTCGGAGCGATAATGCGGCAAGTTTCTAAGATTGACCTATCCTCAGCGAAGGGCTTCACCCTGATTGAGCTGCTGGTGGTAATAGCAATAATCGGTGTTTTAGCCTCAATTGCGATTCCCGCTTATGCGGGATACCGGGAGAGAGCGAATGTCGCACGAACGGCAGAGGAAATGCGCGGTTTTGCTTCTGCCTTTCATGCTTATACCGTGGACAACGAAGACTTCCCTCCTGATAGTCACGAGACTCTTCCCGCCGGTATGACTGAGTATATCTCTGCTGATACATGGGCTAGGGAGACACCACTTGGCGGGCATTATAACTGGGAAGGGTCTGATGTCTATCCTTATGCTGGAATCTCAATATTTCAGCCTACCGCTCGCATTGAATTGTTGGCAACGCTTGACCGCATGCTTGATGATGGAAATCTTGCCGTTGGGCGCTTTCGCCTAGGTGAAAATGGTAGAGCAACGTTCATCATTGACGAGTAGAGAGCGGGCGCTGTGTGTGTGTGGGAGTTTGCACTTAAGAAATAACGGGAATTCTATTCCGTAATGACTATATTGCAAAGTGCATGGATCTATATCATCCTCATCATCCTCGAAAGGTCATCGCTACGTGTGCTAGCGAAACTAATAATGGCAATATTTGCGGAGATATTTTCAGCATGTACTTTCAGAATAATAGAAGTATTTCCTTAGTAGTGTTCTTTTACCTGTCTCTATTTTTAGTTACTTCGGCATTCGCCGAAGAGAGGCATGTATTAAAGTTTTCTGCGATCCCCGATCAAAACACTACTGAACTCAAAGAGAAATTCCAGCCGCTCGCTGATTATCTTTCAGAAAGACTGGGTATTCCAACCGAGTATATTCCGTCTACGGATTACCAAGCCTCGGTCGAAATGTTCAAGAACGGTGATATCCAACTAGCTTGGTTTGGTGGACTTACTGGAGTTCAAGCGAGACTTGCGGTGAAAGGAGCTGAGGCTATTGCGCAGGGTGAGGCAGATCCTAACTATTATTCCTACATCATCGCGCACAAGGAGTCCGGACTAGAGCGCTCGGACGAGTTCCCTTTGGGTATTGCTGACCTTAGCTTTACCTTTGGTTCGAGAAGTTCGACTTCAGGTCGCCTTATGCCTGAGTTTTTTATACAAGAGAATACCAAGAAATCTCCAGAAGAGTTTTTTAGTAAGCCTGTTGGGTTTTCTGGAAGCCACGATAAGACTGTTGAGTTAGTAGAGTCTGGGAAGTATCAGGTCGGTGCGGTAAACTATAAAGTGTACGACAAGAGAACAGCTTCAGGTAAGTCCGATGCTGAAACTGTTAAGGTGATTTGGAAAACCCCACCTTATGCTGATTACAACTGGACAGCCCATCCTGTTCTTGATGAGCGTTTTGGTGCGGGTTTTACGGAGAAGGTGCAAAACGCGCTTGTTTCCATTGACGACGAAAAAATCCTGTCTGCCATGCTACGCAAGAAGCTGATTCCCGCAAAGAGTTCAGATTTTCAAGGAATCGAAGATGTAGCTCGAGAGCTTAAGATGGTCCGTTAAGACGTCGATAGAACTCCTCTGAGCGTCTTAAATGCTTTTACAGTAATCAAAGTTGCTATGCTAAGGTCTTCAGTGCTGAGTTAAATGCACTGTATCTTAGCTTTAGGTGGCCTATGAAAACGCAAATTCCTTACAATGTCTCCGCTCTCTCGCCTGCTCCTAGTCTCAGACGTCTCCTTCGGAGTTTGTCGCTGATGTTCTCTCTTCTCGTAGCATTATCTTCCTGCTCTCAAGCGAATCAAGTTCTTAAGGCGGGTTCGGCCGAACGTGCAGGCTTTATTCCTTCAGTTCTTGATTTGAAAGAAGAGCGGGCTCGCTCTCCCTTTCATGGTGTCTGGTATAAAGACGAGGATATGTTCTATCAGCGACGAGCAGAGACAACGAAGCTTTACCTATTGCCGGTGCGGACTGACTTTCTACTAGAGAAAGGTTGGTGGTCTGAGCTAAATTCGCTCGATCGAGAAGAATACGAAAAAGATGTCAAAGAGCTAGCCGCGCATTTTGACAGCGAGCTTCAAAATGCGTTTGAAAATCACGAATCCAATCGTTGGAAAATCGTTACGGAGCCTGATGAAGAGAGTTTGATTATCGAGTATGCACTTGTGGAGGTGGTCGCAACTAAAGTGCATATAAACGCGATCGGCACGACACTTGGTTTTTTTGTGCCCGGCGGTGGATTGATATCGCGCGCAGGCGGTGGAAGCGTGGCTTTTGAGGCCAACATCTACGATGGGAAAGACGGTGAGTTACTCCTCTCACTTGCCGATCGAGAGGCTGATAAGCTCGCAGTCGTGACGCTCAAAGATTATCAGTTCTACGCCCACGCGAGAAAAACTATTATGGAGTGGAGCGAGCAATTTGCAGAGTTGGCGAATACAGAGAAAGAGATAACGGTAGAGGACTCGTCAGCTGTAACGATTGAGCCTTGGTAGGATTTTCGCTAGTCACTTGGGGAGAGCCGAAGGTAAAGAAACAGAAAATTCCTAGTGTGACGACTAAACAAAACGCTCCGCCTAAGTTAAGAGATCTGGAACTACCTCTATAATGATGTGGGAGGAGGATAACCTAATGTGTAACCTCCTTCCACATCTTGAACTTCTTACGCCTCTGCTACTCCGTGTTTTTGGAGTGTCTGAGGAGTATCGGAGCCTTTGCCGCGAGCTGTTGCTTCAATGCCTTCAGGTCCATTTCGTAAGCGTCATTGTCTCCCTGCGTTTTGGCGAGCCGAAGCTGTGCAATGCCATGAGTTAGCACTGAGCAGGATGTCTCAACCAATTCGTTGCTAATAACGAAGGGCAGCATCGTCAGTTCTCGACTCAGCAGTTCTAGTGCCTCCTCGTCAATATCACCTGGCTTCGAAGTCAACAGACAAGAAGCAAGCAGCGAGAGATGAAACACCGCACGCGGCAAGTCATTCGTAGGGAATACCTCTCCGAGGGTAAGAAGTAGCGAAGTAAAACAGCCATAGCGTTTCAATATTCGACTCTGAAGTCGCAACACTGCTTGATTGGACTCGCTTGGATCTGGTAGCCGCTGACTTCCCCAAAGCTTTCTTCTACCGAACTCTTGCCCAACATCGCTATGAACTACTGCCTCGGAGTAGAATCGCAGGAATTCTTCGTGCCGACCTTTGGTAAACGTACGACTATCCTTGCCGTCAATAAGCATTGCGACCGCTTGAATTGCGAACGGTGAACGCTCAGCCGGAGGAAATGCCCAGACGCTCTGCAGAAAGTTTTCGGCAGACTTATACCCCTGGCGAGCAATCCCGTTTAGTAAAGACTCCATGAGAGCTTGTTCATCGCTTTCAAGCGCACGCCTCGGTCTTCGCTCTAAAGCGAGAAGAAGATCGAGTGCATACTCCGAACTAGAGGCCTCAAGGCGTCGCAGACATGCTATGAGCGTTCGCATGTCGGAAACTGCGGCCTGTTCGTAGACCGCAATAAGATCCGGCAGGCAGACTTTTCCACGGCTACCCAAAATATCAATCACGGTATATGCGGTAACTCTACGTTTCACGTCTTCGTGAGACAGGAGTGAGGCCATAGCTGGTCTGATTGCAGGTATGGAAAACCAACGGAGGTTTTTAGCGGCAATGCATGCAGCCAAATGAAGGCGCTCGTCTTCGTGAGCAATCCAGCGTGAAAGAATGCGTCCCGAAAAGGGGAACAAACCGAAGCAAGTGAAGATAATCTGGCAAATCCCTGCGACAAAATACACTTCGGCCTTTGTCGCGGTTTTCCCTTCCTTCTCTTCGAATTCGCTTCGTAACGCATGATGCGTGGAAGCGGCACCCTTGACTCTCTTACTTTGCCCACGCTGCAAATTTAACAGCGTTGAGGTTTCAAGGCCTTGAGTCGATTCAATACTAGTTCCATTCATAATTCTTCCTCCGAGTAAAAGAAGCCTCTTCCCACGCGATTCGCGCTTAGGCGATTGCGATAGAAGAGGTGAACTCTGCTACCCGAAAGCTAGAATAACTATTCGGAGAAAGAACGAAGCGATACGTCATACCCGAAACAAGAAGTACTCTTTAAGTCTAGTTGCATAGGAGAGGGTAGTCTACTCGAAAATAGAAGAAAGTTTCAAAGGAACTAGGTTATCGTCATTGTGACTGTTAGCATTTTTCTATGCGTTGCTGATGAAAGCATTTGCTTCAAGGTAAAGCATTTCGGTTCTGCTCTTTCTGCTGTGGCATAGTGAGGTCTTTGAGTATCAAAGGCTAGACACTCGGGTAAGGTGTTTTGATGTCTCTTCATCTCAATGAGGAGAGATCGATGGAACAAGGTTTTAGAAAGGAGCGAATAAGCGACACGTCTGAGCGTAGGAATTCTTCTTACGTTACTTTTCTACTCATCGAAAGGAACAGCGATGAAAGTTTCGTCCCATAAGTTGGCGTTGTATTTGTGCATGCGTGCTCGTCTGGCTGCGATGATCTGGGGAGACCCGGGCATTGGCAAGACAAAGTCAGTAGAGCAACTTGCTAAGGAACTTGGGTATCATCTAGAAACAGTGATTGCCTCGATTCGTGAACCGACAGATATCGGAGGACATCCGGTGTTGGCGAAGGAGTTACCGAGGGTTGATCGAGAGGCCGTTGCGAAGTTCTTCCACAAAATGTTGAAGATGGAAGAGCATAGCGTCTCGGTTGAAGAAGTCGATGCAGCATTCGATACCTTGGTCGCCTTGTTTGGGGTTCCGAAAGTTGAGAATGGAGCGGTCCGACTAGCACCTCCGTTGTGGGCTAAGAATATCATCGAGGCCGATGCCGCCGGCAAGATCGGAATGGTGTTTCTTGATGAGCTTCCAACTGCTCGACCAGCGGTTCAGGTAGCGCTACTTAGGATTGCAATCGATAAGGTTGCAGGCGATACGGCGCTTCCAAAGAACACCGTGATCGTTGCTGCGGGCAATATTCCGGAGCATACGAGCGGTAACTGGGATCTTACGCCGCCGCTTGCCAATCGCTTTGTGCATATCGATTGGGAAGTCGACGTTGATGAGTGGTGTCATGGAGTGATGTATCAATGGCCTACGCCGAAGATGCCAGAAATTCCAGAGAACTGGGAAGAAGGCATACGCAAAAGCGAGGAAACGCTAGTCGGCTTCATTAAGTCCCGGAGAGAGTTGCTGCACCTGATGCCGAAGGAGCAGAAAGACGCGAGTCGTGCCTGGTCTTCACCGCGAACCTGGTTAGATATGTTAGTGCCGGCCTACACCATTGCCATGGCAACGGGAGTGGAACCGGAGGTCATTAACATTCTCTGCAATGGTTGTGTTGGAGATGGCGCAGGAGCTGAGTTCGTAACGTATGCAGAGAATCTCGATCTTCCAGATCCAGAAGATATTCTGAAGGATCCCATGGGATGCACTCTTCCGAGTGATAGAGACGATCTGATGTATGTCGCACTTGGGTCCGTTGTGCATGCTATTTCCGGTAACCTTACCGCAGCTCGTTGGTACGCAGGATGGAAAGTGTTGCGACGTGCAGCTGAAGTTGGGGCGGAGGATGTGCCTATCGCTCATGCGTACTCGCTGGCAAGTATTCGCCCTGAGGATGCATCATCGGTTCCAGATGAACTGATGCATTTCAGTTCCGTTCTTAAAGAGGCAGGAATTCTCTGAACCACTTGTCTTTAACGAAAGGAGAAATGCTATGCGCACTATCGACTCTGTCGAGAAGAAGTTTGCCTTAGCGCGAGCCTGTATCGTGAAACTGAGGCCGTATTACAGTGCGGCCATTTACCGCATGGTGCCGGTGGCGACAGATGAAATACTGACCCTTGCGTGTGACAGGTACTGGCGTTGTTATTACAACCCGACATACCTGGAGTCAGTATCTGTGCTCACGGCTGCAACTGACGTTCTACATGAGCTTGGCCATCTGCTGCAACGACATGAAAATCGTTGCACCGTTCATGGTCTTGAGCATGGATTCTTTAATGTGGCTGGCGATTTCGAAATAAATGACGATCTTCGGGAACAGAAAGATCTTGATTTATCAAAAACTGCCATTCACCCAAAGCACTACGGCATGCCCGTGGGGCTTATCGCGGAAGAATACTATAAGTTGGTGATGGAGCGGAGAGAGGAGTTTCAAGCTCTTCTGGATGCGAACAAACCCGGCTTTCAGGACTGTGGAAGTTGCTCCGGTGGAAAAGGGCGAGAGTGGGAGTATGGAGACCCTAGCGGGAACGCTCGTGGTGTAAAGCCGCATGAAGCGGAGCGAGTGCGAAATGTTGTGGCTCGTGATCTCTTAAACTACGCGCGTAAGAATCCAGGCAGTGTGCCAGGAGACTTGGAACGATGGGCTGATGAAATTCTCAACCCCAAAGTTCCTTGGCAAACAATGCTTCGAAGTAGCGTTCGAAGAAACTATGCCAAGCGTGCGGGAATGTCGGATCATAGTTACCGCATGCCCAATCGACGGCAGGACTTCTACGGTGAGGTGATAATGCCCGCATTGGTAGATCCAAGTCCTGGTATTGCGGTCGTGCTTGATACCTCCGGTAGCATGGACGCCACTCTATTGGCCGAGGTGCTTGCAGAGGTGAGGGGCATCACCCGTGATTTGTCACCGGATGACGGGGTATCTGTGTTCTGCGTTGATGCGGATGCTACTCCTGCGCAACAAGTGTTTGACCCTAAGCAGGTCAAACTACTTGGCGGCGGTGGAACTGACATGGGCGTTGGAATCGCTGCGGCGGAGCGTCATAGGCCTCGTCCTGAGATTTGTATCGTCCTGACCGACGGCTATACCCCTTGGCCAAAGTCACAGCCAAGTGGAATGGACGTTGTTGTCGGTATCGTTGGCTCTAAGGATGCGCATGTGCCGAATGTCGCTAACTATCCGGTCAGTCTTCCTAGCGGTATTAGTCTTCCGCAAATGGATAGAGGACCAGATAAACCACCAGAATGGGCCACGACAATTTATATCTCCTGAGGAACGGAGATACTAAGGTTTCACAAGAATCTGCATGGAAGCAGATTCTTGTTTTCTTCCATCGATATCTCCAACAAATTTCTAGATCCTTGCCATCGTTATATAGTCATCGGGAAAAGGAATTCCCGCCAGCATGGAGTGTAGCGGCAATTCTTTGATTTGAGAAAGTTCCTTGCTTTGGTAGCAGCCTTCAGTGGAAAAACCCCTGATCGGGGTTTTGCTGTGTTTTGATGACTATATTTTTTGTCCCCTTTCAGGGGGGAACGTTCAAGCGCCACGCAGGCTTCTCTATCCATTGCAAAGCAGCATTACGTACTTAGATGAATACTCATCTAGAAAGAAGAGCCTCCGTGGCGATTGATACGGACCCTCCGTAGGAGACATAGGGGATAGTCATCAAAACACTGCAAAAACCCGATCAGGGTTTTTTCCACTGAAGGCTGCTGCCAAAGCAAGGGGCTTTCTCAAATCAAAGTATTTCCGCTACAGTGCAATTTATCGGGAATTTCTTTTCACGATGACTATACACGTTACGCCTCCGGGAGCAGTGCTTCTTTGAGATATTTTAGCAGAAAATAATTCCTGAGCACGAGGTTGAAACCTTTGAGGGCATCGTGCTCAGGATTTGAGCTTTAGCTCCTAATCATTTCAATGAGCCGCTTAATTTGCCGTTGGGTATCCGAATCACGTGCTACGAAAAGAGCGACTGTGGACTCCTTCTCTAGTTGCAGTAATGAGTGGCAAATCTCTCCCTTACGAAGCTCCTTTTTTATGCGAATAATGTTTATTATCCGTGGGAAGAAAGTCAGTAAGGTGTTTCGTTGTGAGTCGCTAGGCACAGATCCGAGAATGAATCCGAGCTCTTTAAGCAATCTTTCCGCATGTTCAATGCTTCGTGTTGCGAGATTTCCCGTAACAACTCCAAGTGCTAGGTGCGTACGATAATGGTCGAATCCAAATAAGCGTTTGTTTTGCAGACGAGTTTTGTCTTTCCGCTGAAGCAGATGCCTAGTTATTGCAGCAATTTCGTCAAGGACGTCGTCTTCGCAGTTTGCCAGTGCGCGGAAAAGTGGACTGAAGGCTTGATCAATCGAGCGCATTTGATCATCTGTTAACTTTTCCAAGTAGACAGCTAGTATCTTAGCGAGCCCGCGAGGAGCTCTTGAATCTGTCTTAGCGAAGTACTTCACGATGCACAGACCTTCGTGAAGCTCTTCGTCGACTAACTTCGGATCTGCCCTTTTGAGTCGCTCGAGAAGTAACAATTCAATTTCTCGAGGAATCTCACCCAAATGATGAAGGTACTTGTAGCAGCGAATACGCTGTTTGCGTTTCGGGCTCTCTGCTAAGCGATAGAACAGAAATGCACAACTGCTAGGAAGTATCCTAGCGACTGCGTAGCGAAGCCAAAACGAAACTAAGCTGCCTGGTTCACGAAGCTGCGGAATATTCTCACGAAAACGCTTAAGCAGCGATTGTGAGTGATATCTTGAGCTACGTCGGAGCGAAAGCTGAAGGCTGGCTGCATGCGACATTGTAAACCTCTTTCAGTAAAACCCTGTTCCTCGTACCTCAGAGCGCATTTTGGGTCCGCTCTGAGGCAGATATACCT
>QIGM01000492.1 GCA_003230795.1 bacterium | reverse complement strand
AACACGGTCTTTTCAAGCTTGGCGAACAATACCGCACTCACAGATTTCAAAGACGCCGCAGAAACCTGGTTGCTTGGTTTCTCCACTCACAGCACTGAGCAAAAATCTTACGAAGGACATGTACAACTGCGCGTACAAAGAAATCGCGAGGACGCAGAGAGCGATGAAGAGGTCGCCGCCGAAGATGTTGCCAACGTCATTGGCGAACTGAAGAAGCATAATTCCACTCAATCAATTGGTGTTCTCGTTCGTAGAAACAAACTCGTGCTTCCCTTTATTCAAGCACTCCGTCGACGCGGCATCAATGCAAGCCAGGAAGGTGGCACACCACTTAGCGATTCGCCGATTGTTTCTCTTTTCCTCGCAATCATTCAATTAGCCGACCATCCCGGCGATCGCTTAGCTCAGTTTAGAATCGCCCACTCAGCATTCGCGGATGTCTTTGATGTGCAGTGGCCGATGGATGCAACGCAGACACATGCGCTTAGCCTTGAATTACGCACGACTCTTCAAAGTGAAGGATACGGTAAGAGCATTTTCCGATGGCTTCTCGCCGTAAAGGAACAACTCAGCGAGCGAGACTACAGAACAGTGCTTCAACTCTCTGAGTTAGCCTATGCGTATCAGCCGCGAGCAAATCTTCGTTCTCGGGATTTCATTCGTTTTGTCGAGCAAACTAAAGTTGAAGACCCAATAAGCAGCTCCGTTACAGTAATGACGATACATAAGTCGAAGGGACTAGAATTTGACTCAGTCGTATTGCCGGAACTTAACCAAAAATTGGCTGGCAGTAGCACAGACGACTTTATCGCTGAGCGAGAGCATCCCTTAGCGCCTCCAAGCAAAGTGACCTCCTATCCCAATGAGCTAGTACGAGGCCTTGATCCGCAACTGGCAAGCATTCATCGTAAAGACAGATCAAAAAAGGTCACTGAATCTCTCAGCCTACTCTATGTTGCGCTCACTCGAGCAAGACACGGCCTTTACCTCAGCATCCCGAGCAAGGAAACTGCCGGAGCAAAAGATACTTTCGCGGGAGTCTTACTTTCCGCACTCGTGCCCGAATTCTCAAGTTGCGAGGGGTCGACTATATTTGAGCGAGGAAAGTTTGATTGGTCTGCGCCAGATACCTCTCAACCATTAGCGACCAAAGAGTTAGAACGCCGGAGTGTACCTCTAAGCCCTAGACCGAAGCATCGAAGGCGTTCCCTCTCCCGAGTTTCACCATCAGTAAGTCAAGCCGATCATTCAACTGAACTCGAAGCGCTACCATCTCCGAAAAACGCTGCGGCAATGAGACGAGGCTCAGCCGTACACAAACTCTTCGAACAAGTAGAATGGATTGAAGATTTCAGCCTTTCACAGGAGGAGATGCGCTCCTGTTTAATTGAGGCTGGAACTCTGGAAGAAGAGATTTCCACACTTAGCCAACTTTTTGTTAGCGCTCTTGATGCCAAAGATATCCGCAACGCCCTCTCGCGTGAGGCGTATACCAAATCAGATCATGATGAGATCTTGCTTTTTCGAGAGCTCCCGTTTGCCTTTCGCCAAGACAACGCAATCGTGAAGGGGAAAATTGATCGCCTCGTGCTCACAATAAAAGACGCCAAAGTTACTACTGCACACCTGATGGATTTTAAGACTGACCACCTACAAGAGGTGTCAGAAGCATCCCTCTCGTTGAAAGCAGAGGACTATAAGTCTCAGATAGAGATGTACTGTGATGCAGTCACGCGACTTTTCGATGTGCCAAGAAACAGTATTCGTGCAGAACTTCTTTTTGTGAGAAGTGGCACCGCGGTAGAAATCTAACCCATAGCAACTATGCTGCTGAAGCGATTACCACTGCTGAACCCAAAAACGGGAATTTTAAAGTGCTAGTTATGTAACAAGCCGCATGCACAGTAGGCGAAGTCTACGGCTTAGGTCGAGGATGATTCTGGTAGTGGAAGTTTAGTGAACCTGACTCTGAGGGTTCTCTGAGAGTTTGTCAGGAAGCTTCCCTGCGCTTACCGCAACGGCAAGGAGTAGGTCTGCTAGGTCGAGCACGTCTGATGACAAATCTTCTAGACCGTCTAATACGTACTCCGGAGTAGCACTATCAACTTTCTTGCTATCCATCTTTCTCCCCGTGTCGGCTGCTTTACTTGAGCTCGGTAAATGACTGCTTTGATCGAAAAACCTAAAAACGCGCTTTCTGGGTAACCAGACAAAAACAATCGATCAAAAGCAGCCCACCCATATACTTAGAGTATCGGTGAGGCCGCTTGGATGCTTTAATTTTTCCTTCTCTTAGAGGCAATTAGGGGAAAGCAAAAAACAATGAGATTTTAAGGGTCTAGGCTGAGAACACGCTTAGCGGCCCGGCAAACGCCAAAATAAATCGAGGAATTTTCTCTGAGGGTAGAGGAAATGGATCGAAACTACTTAGATTAGAATACTGGAAGCTAGAACGCGGCTTTCGCCATTTCGACCTGCACGACAGGGTCTTTCGGGGCTTCTGGCTCGAAACGCACGAGTTTGGCATTCACTTTTCCGACTAGGACCTTACTCTCAAGCTTCAGCACTTCTCTTGAGTCGTCTGCCGAAATCCAAATCGCTGCTTTCTTCAGACGCTTCTCACCTTCGCTATCAGTTAGCTTCTGCACCAAAGGTATTACTTTATACGCCCGATATTCCTTACCTTCTAGCGTCAGGACCTCAAGGCCTTTCACCTCGAAGGATATGAGATAACGATGCTTGCCGTTAAACACATCAAAGGAATGTGAGTCGCCTGTATTTAAGGGAAGGCTGCGTGCGAGAAAAGCTGCAGAGATAGGATCAAATGTAGCGTTCTCACTCTTAAAAGAAATGGGAGGGCGTTGTTCGCCATTTTTGACGTAGTCGGCCTTGATACTACCATCAGGCCCAAAGGTGACCTCTCTCAATTTCTCTCGAGAATTTTCTTTTTGATAACTTTCGAAGCGAACTGGTCGGAAAGACTCAGCTTCGAACAAACTCTCGCTACTAAAGCGAAGTCGATAAAAGACATCGATAAAGTCGCCAGTCTTAGCAGACGCTTTTACATTCATCATTAAGCGATTGCCTTGAGTAGCTTCGCCCACCACTATCTGTGCCTTAGCGACAGGAAGCCCTTGCCATGAAATTTCGTAATGATATGTGCCGCGGTCAAAGTCTCTCTTCGCTGGCTTGTAATCAGACGTCTCAACTACCACTTTTCCAGGCTCAATATATTCCGCACGCGCAGAAGAAATGTCGAATACGAGCATCGACAGCGCGAGGAATGAGAGAAGAAAAGAGGAGCAACTTTTCATAGTGGTACCGACGTATGACTCAAGCGTTTTATTGCGCTTCTTAAGTTTCATCTTTAAAACTAGCGACATACCAAAAGTTCAGTCTCTACTCTTTAGATGGCTTAAGGGACATACTAGTTTGTCTAATTTTCGTAGCAAAGCCCCCAGAAAGCCTACTAAATTACACATATTTTACAATTTTGCAAGTTCTTCGAAATTGAAACTACGAAACATCTGCTAGTCTCGCGTATGTCCATTGAGAAATATTCACCAAGATTACGGGGGTCTCTGCAGCGAAAGGTCCCTAGCGTCGACCTTAAATTAATTGAAGATTGCTTTGCGCTCGCCATAAATAACGGAGGCTTGTTAGAGCTCGACTATAAGCGAGAAGAAGGAATGTCGTTTAACCCCAGACCGGCCAGAATCGCCTGTATTCTTATTGAGGACGCCGGGGCGCGAAGCACGAATGCGATTGCAGCCGGTATAGTCTCTACGGTTTGGTACAGTCTCAGCGCTAAGGAACAAGACGCCCTACCCGACTCCCTGAGGCGAACAGCTGAACTTAGCGCGGCAGATTGCCCTTCAAAACTTGAGCAGCTGGAGAAGGCAGAGCAACACGAAGTTAGACTAATTCAGCTCTGCTCCTACTTGGATAGAGCGCGCCATCTCCATCTCGCCGATACTAACGTATGGCGTAGCGTTTACGACGAGTGCGAGGCTTATAGCGAGCTAGCAAAGCAGCATTGTGCTCCGCTTCACACCCTACTAACATCCTGGCAAGGACGTTTCGCACGCAACCGTTCGTTCTAACGAGGTAGGACCATAAATGAAGACCCACGAGGGCGAACAGCAGTCTGCTAGCAAGGGCCTAGCCTACGAAGAAGAAGGCACTGCTCCTGCGACAGGCGTTCTTGATTACTTGGCCTCCATACCTTTTGTATTGTACTTTCTGGGCGTCTTGGTTTTCTACGAAATCCTCCTTCGCTTTGCCCACAACCAAGCAGATCGTGAGCGAGCCGCTGCAGGGCTAAATCGTGGTGTCCGCAACAGTTTGCGAGTCGTCGGCACGAAGATCGTAATCAAGATTGATCAGATGCCAGATGAGAATCGGCCATGGCTAGTCGTTTCGAATCATCAATCACTCTTCGACATTAGTGTCCTCCATACGATCTTCGCTGAGCAGAGACCAAAGTTCGTGGCAAAACAGGAATTGGGCCGAGGGATTCCTGGCGTGTCGATTGTTCTCCGCGAGGAAGGTTCCGCGCTCATTGATCGTTCTGATGCAAGGCAATCGATTTCCGCGATTAAAAAACTTGGGGCGGCAATGACAGATGACAAGTTCTGCACCGTCTTGTTCCCGGAAGGAACCAGAGCAAAACGCGGCAAGATGAAGCCGTTTAAGCCACGTGGCCTAGAGACACTCTTGAAACACTGCCCTAGCGCAGTAGTTGTTCCCGTCGCTATAGACGGCTCCTGGAAGCTTGCATACCGAAAGTATGGGCCTATTCCTTGGGGCGTTACGATGACCTTCAAAGTCGGTTCAAGCATTGACCCAAGTGAGAAAGACCGGAAAGAAGTCGTCGAAGAAGTCGAAGGATCCGTCCAGCAGCTACTCACTGCGATTCGTAGCAGCTAAGAGCGCTTTCAAAACAAAAAAAGCCCTAGCACAGAATCTGCTAGGGCTAATCGTAAGAGCTCTCCTGAAGAAACGTTAAGCGAGCTTCTTTCGCTTTAGCACTCCGCCAAGAACTCCTGCTCCAAGTAGAAGCATAGTAGCTGGCTCAGGCACCTCTGTATTTCCATGAATATCGCCATGGAGGTTAAAAGGCTCGTTAGATAAGGTGAAATTCTTACCCGCAAGGGACTTTACCCATACGTCAAACTTCCCATTCTCACGTAGAATAAAGTTAAATGACTCTCCTGCCAAATCACCAAAACTTCTGTGATTCGCTCCTGGCTGAGCAAAGCCTCCGAAAACATCGAGTGTCTCAGCTTCAGGGTTCCCAGTGTTAAAGTCGAACTGGAAAAAGAACTCACCTGAACTAGTCGAAGTCCCTTCGCGACCTAGCGCGAGAATAGGGTTATTCGGATCACCGACATCCGGGTAAATCTCTAGTCCCGTAAATGTGAGATCTAATGAAGCAACCGAAGAACCAATTACGTTTCCGTCCCTATCCTGGAGGTCACCAGTAAAATCTCCATCGAGAATACCAATACCTGTATCCTTGTCTAAGGTCAGAGTGAGATCACTAAGATCGAACAGTGCACGGTACGTGTAGTCCGAGGCAACAGTTCCCTCTTCGTAGAATCGAGGTCCAAAAGTTCCAGAGTTAAACCCAAGTTCGAGAGTGGTCGCAGACGCCGAGGTAAACGGAACAAATGTGCATGCCAGCAGTCCCGTCATTAAGAATTTAGTACAGCTCATTTTTCAACAATCCAAATTTATCGCAGTAGTAAAAAAACTTAGGTCTAATCCTAGCCCTTTGCCCTATATTTGCAAGTTATGGTGCTTACATCCGAAGGCGTGCCCTTAAGGAACACTTAATATTTGAGGCCCCAGGAGGCGAAATATCTTGGAGCTCTAGGAGCTTATCTTAGTTTGAATATTCTTGAAGCACTGAGTTTTCTTACCTTTAGCAAAACCCCGCTTGTAGACGGCTAGGACACCTCCGACTCAAAGCAGTTCGAAATCACTTCCTTAGACGACGAACCACGTTACAGTTAGCCTAGCTTCTTAATAGCCAACATTGGTCTTAATCGAATCAATACCAAGCGCAACAAACTCCTTTTTGGAGCGCTCACTGAGAGTTCCTGCGACTCTTATTTCGGCCGACTCTACGTCGTACTCAGGGTAAATCTTCTCTTTTGAAGTGCGAAATATTTTGGCAACCTCTGCGGTCCAGAGGATGTGATCAACAGGAAGTAGCACGATCAATCGACCTTTTGTAGATACTGCCGCCGGAAGTATTATTTCACGAACAACGGTTCGCAAACTGTTCTCAGCATTGTGAGCTTCCGCCAGTTGCACAATAGCTGCCATGAAAAAACGAGCGATCTCACGGCTTCCAGCACGAGAGGCCGATTGCAGAAGAGAGCCTAAATCACTTACACCGTCGAGCTTTTTTAGTGCGGCGATTACAATCTGTTTCATCACCGGTGAGTAGTGTTCGTTGTCGAGAAACAAACGGTTCGATTTCTCATCCCCGCCGAAATTCTCTACTTTACTGAGAGCATCTAGCACCTTTCGGTTAAGCTCATCAACCTTTTCCGGATCCTCATACAGCGCAATTTCTTCCGCGTATTTGGAGTATTTATTAACCGTAGCAGCATAAGGAATTCCGGGAGCGAATATTCCTGCTACGTTCACTGTCGCTTGCAGCGAAGCAACTCGCTTCATCTCCCAACGAAGCTCTCCGTTTTCAGTGTAGGGATCAGCCTTAATTGCTTCTGCTACCTTCATATAAGACTTCGTATAGCCGATGTATTTTAGCGCAAGTCCACCAGCAAAGGACACGGCATCGGAGGCGGGTTCAGTAATAGAGAACGGACTATCTTCACCGGAAGCATTCTCTTCATTATTATTTAGAGCTTGACTGCCGACCTTATAAACTGCGGTCGCATCGGTTTCAATAGCCTTCCCAGCTACCGCAAAGAGGTTAACTACTCCACCAGGAATCGACTTCGCGGTTTTCTCTAACTTTTCCTGATCTGAAATCGTGTCGTAGGCCTTCTTTGCTCCGTCTATCGGTGCTTTGACTACTGTAATAGCTGTTTCTTTTCCCGCTTCATACACCACATCAGTGCTTGGGAACTTCTCTCGAATGAGAGCTATCATATAGACTTCAGAGACTCTCTTTTCCAGAAAAGGTCGACTGAGCGCGGTAAACTCACTGTTGTCTGAGTGAACCTTGAATCGATACATGTAACCGGTGGCGTCTACATGCTCATCGACGGAATGAATCTTACCTTTTAAGAGGCTAGGTTCGAGAAGCGTGCTCGCGTTAACAGACTTGGATAATTCAAAACTCTCTGCCCGCACTTCTTTGAGCAAGGAGCTGATCAACAGAATACTTATCAGCACGAAGAATAGATGCTTGGAGGTTCGATTCTGCATTCTAATTACTCTGTTCCAGTGTACGAGAAATTCAACTAGTCCCGCCTATGCGTGACAATCGCAAAGCAGGAACGATCAGCGTGTCTAGCTAGAGCTTCAACTGGGATTAAACTACACTAAGGCGTTTCCAAACTACATCGCAGCTGAAGATTTAGGGGTTTTCATCTAGAATTAATATCAACCGTTAGGCGGACCTTACCTTCTTAAGACGCTCTAACTCCTGAATAATCTCGGTCATACCGCAGCGAAAGAAGTAAAAATTCGGCTAGCTGCCAAACAAACTCACTCGTTCAAAACGCCCGGAATGGACAAAATTACTAGAAAATCAGTGACGAGACTTGTGGGTAATAGCAAGGGGGGAGGGGGCAGCGATTGCGCTGAAAGAAATGAACTGGTGACAACGAAAAACAAAAAAATAAGAACCGCCTGGCGCTAAGAGTAGCGTCAGACGGTCCCGTTTAAATTTCCAGAACCTCACACAGTATCGCGTCCTAAGGCCTTAGGTGCGCAGGTCGTGCAAGGGGGTGAAATTCAAAAAAGTTAGGCGGCGGTCTTGGTTGCTGGATAAACAACCAAAGCCGGGTTACTCGTGGGATCGTGTGAATACCCGCAATGGGTGAGGATACGTGAATGAAAGTCGACTTTTCATTCGTATTCCTCCGGCTAGTCGCTGTAAATTTCGCCAGTGCGAAATACAGCAACCTGATCCTCACAAGTAACATCCAAGCGATGTTACCCATGCTGTCTCCTTACTTGCTATCGGTTAAGCCGTGACTGACAGGACTTATTCTTGGCCATTTTTCTTCGCGTGTGAATTCCCGTTGGAATTCACATTGAGGAAGCTCATAGGCAATTTCTCCAAAAGAGTAACAAGAAGCTGGCGATCGGCATCGTTGCGGATCGCGGGGTTGGTCTCTAAATGTAGTATTGCATAAGCAGATAACGTGTCCCTGGGGACTGAGCTGGGGTTTTAGACCAGTACGTTATCCTCTAATACCCTCCTTTCTCCGAAATAGAGTAGTCATGGGAGTACCGTCCAGTAATAGAACCCAGTGAAAGAACCTAGTCGTTGTTCACCGGAGTTCCACACAACACTGAACTCTAACGATTAACTAAATCGCCAATGGCTCAATATTCCATGGATCCCGATGTTTTGGGGCTATCTACTAAAAGAAAATGAAGGACAAGGAACAGCTGCGCACTTGAGCAGTGTGAATTGAAATAAGACCATGGTTAATATCATCTGAAAAGACAAAATCATAGCTGCCTGAAGCAAAAAAATACAGATTCTCTAAGTCCCAACTGGCTCCACGGACTTCCGGTTTGTGTATACAATCCGTCGCACTTTAAAATTTCAGTTATTGGAATAAGTAATGGTCATCGACTCAGACTCCGACCGCGGCGACAGAAGAACTAGCGGCAACATCGAACCGTATTTGCCACGCAGGGCGAGACACTCACGGCTTACAAACTGAGAAAAAACCAAGGCTGTGCCGAGTCTCGGGTCGCATACACACCACCCCGAATTTCATCTTCAACAGCGCTAGCACTTAACCCGATTTTAATGTTAAGACCTTTTTGAATTAGACGCTTTGGGTTAAAGCGCAAAGCTCATTAAGTACTTGGGAACAGAGGGTAATTTGGAAACTACGGATCTTTTCACCATTTGCTACATGGCGCTTGGCGGCCTTGGTATTTTCTTCCTAGGGCTTCGTTCGCTCTCAGACAGCCTTCAGCGAATTGCAGGCGACGTAATCCGCAAAATTATCGCTCGCGCTACCACTAACCGCATTCTCGCCGTGTTAGTGGGTATCGTCGTCACAACCATTATCCAATCCTCCTCGATATCAACAGTAATGGTTGTCGGTCTCGTCAACGCCGGCCTAATGAATTTTGCTCAGGCGATAGGTGTAATTCTCGGCGCAAATATTGGAACAACGATTACTGGCTGGATTCTCGCCATTAAGATTGGCAAATATGGCCTGCTGCTGATTGGACTCGGCGTGTTCCCCGCACTCTTTTCCAAACGAGACAAGCTTGCGGCTGTCGGTGGCGTGATTCTCGCCCTAGGCCTCGTGTTTTTTGGTCTAGAGCTTATGAGCACGGCCTTTAAGCCTCTTCGAAGCAATGACGATTTTATCGCCTACCTCGCCCTGTTTGATCCCTCATCAACACTTGGGCTTCTTGGCTGCATACTCAGCGGTTGTATTCTCACCCTGATTGTTCAAAGTAGTTCGGCTATGCTTGGTATCACAATCGCTCTCGCGGTCACCGGGACACTAAATTTCCCGACCGCTGTTGCCTTAGTGCTGGGTGAAAATATTGGCACGACAATTACCGCGCTACTCGCCTCAATGGGCGCTAACCTCTCCGCCCGAAGAGCCGCGTATTCGCACGCCATGTTCAACATTACCGGCGTGGTCATCATGTTTTTCATTTTTCAT
>QIGM01000133.1 GCA_003230795.1 bacterium | reverse complement strand
CAGGGATTGGAGTGCTTGATGACAACCGCGGCATTTTCCCCCGTCTGGTCTAATCCGTCATACAGCTCGAGAAAGACATCTAAAGCGCCTTGCATATCGAGTAGATTGTTATAAGAAATTTCTTTACCCTGAAGCTGCTGCCACCATGAGGCTGTATCCGATTCGCCCCAAGAAAACGGGCGATACAATCCAGCGGACTGATGAGGATTTTCCCCATATCGTAGGGACTGCTCTTCAACCAAGGTGTAACTTTCAACCGGCGCAAGCGTTTTGGGTGTACCATCTTCTTCGAGCAACTACTCTCCAAGAGAATAGTAACGTGCGATCGCTCCGTCATAAGAACTCATCATCGTAAAGACCTTCGCTGCAAGTCTCTGTCGTGTAGCGCCAGAAACTGCGCCCTCTTCGCGAAGTTCTTTTAAAATCGGCTCGTAGTCACTCGGGTCGCAGACAGGAACGACGAACTCTGAGTTCTTCGCCGCAGCGCGAATCATTGTAGGTCCACCAATATCGATTGACTCGACTAGGGACTCATGGGCAACGTTTCCGCTTTGTTCAACTTCCCGAACCTTATGAATGAAAGGGTAGAGATTAACGACGACAAAATCGATTGGCGAGATCTCGTTATCGGCAAGTTCGGCAACATCAGATTCTAGATTGCGACGTGCGAGGATCCCTCCATGCACTTTGGGGTGAAGTGATTTAACCCGGCCATCAAGAATTTCGGGGTGCCCTGTGTAATCGCTTATCGAGCGAACCTCAACTCCGTTCTCTTTGAGGTATTTCGAAGTACCTCCCGTAGATAGGATTCCCAAGCCAAGCTGAGAAAGCCCCTGGGCGAAAGAGTCGAGTCCGGTCTTATCAAAAACGCTTACTATTGCTAATCCTTTCATGTCTCCGTCACAGAAATGTGTGAGTCTATAGGTGAGTTTGTGGCGAGATTTCTGAAAAGACATTTTAAATACTGTCTCCTCAAGGCTCTTAAGACTGCGTATAGTAGGCTAGACGCTTTGCGTGGTAAAGAGCCATCGCTTCCCTAAACCAGCCGCAAAGTGCGCCTACTGACTAATTTACTCGATTTTTGTGTGAGCACGCGATGAAACGGCATTGGAGAGAGTATCTCCCAGCATTACTACATGCCCTCAGACACCCGCCGCGCTTTCCGTCGGGCCACTATTATTCACCTATTCCGGCCCTGGCCGAGGTTAGCGGCTTCAATGCCCAAGACCCGAAGGAGCTAACGGGGGAGCTAGAAGGAATAGACTTAAATATGCTTGAGCAACTCGAGCTCCTTGAGGCCTTTAAAGAGTACTACCAAGAGCTTCCTTTTTCAGAGCAACCGAACAACGAGTGCAGATATCACTACGATAACGGCGTGTATTGTCATGCCGATGGGGTTTTTCTTTTTTCCATGATTCGCCATCTAAAGCCTCGGCGAATTAT
This sequence comes from bacterium, assembly GCA_003230795.1. Classification (GTDB taxonomy): domain Bacteria; phylum Bdellovibrionota_C; class UBA2361; order SZUA-149; family SZUA-149; genus SZUA-149. The sequence goes on along the minus strand of QIGM01000133.1, from coordinate 11,721 downwards.
TGAAATAGGTTCCGGGCTCTCCTCTGCTCTGATACTCGATACGAATGAGCGATTCTTTAACTCTTCAATCGAATGCACCTTTATCGATCCGAATTTGGATCGCTTCAGGCGCAGTTTATACGAGAAGGATTTGAATGAGAACGTCATTGTGGAATCACGTGTTCAAGATGTCGAATTAGAGCTTTTCGATAGTCTGCAGGAAAACGATATTCTATTCGTCGATAGCAGCCATGTGAGTAAGTTCCAGAGCGATGTGAATCATATCCTATTCAAGATTCTACCGAGACTACGCAATGGTGTTGCTATACATTTTCACGATATCTTTTTCCCCTTTGAATATCCTAAAGAATGGCTACGCTGCGGAATCGCATGGAATGAGAGTTACTTGTTGCGCGCATTTCTTTCTTTCAACGCGGCTTTCAAAATTCTGCTTTTCTCAGATCTAGTTCAAATTGAACACAAGGAGCTCTTCGCTAAGAGCTTTCCTATCTGCAACAGAAATTCTGGGGGATGCCTTTGGATAAGGAAAGAGCGTTAAGTCAATGGGCGACTCTTAACGCGCTGTTGAGGCTTGCTCGAAAAGAAGCTCTTTTTCCTGAACATCGCTGACTTTGTTTCGTATTTCCTTGAGCTCAGACACCAAAGACTTTCTATCGTTGAGATAGCTACTCCTCAAGTCGCGTTTGCGCTCAGCAGCAAGTGGGGTAAATCCTTCGTAGTATCCAAGGTGACGGCTTAACTGCTGGAGCTGTTCTTCGAAAAGACGTGCGGTAATTCCGAGCTTCCCAACACTCTCCACGCTCGTCTCCACACCCTCAGCGATCGCGATCACAACTCCGTCCTCAAACCCCTGCCGTCGTTGCTGCAGGGCTCGCCCAAGTAGCCCCATCTTCGATGCTGCCGCAAGGTTGTTTGGGTCTGCTTGCCACGCATCAACAGCTTGCAAATACTCACGTGATGCTTGCGTATACTTCTCCCGCTTCGCGTAAAGTGATTCGCTGACTTCCGCAATTTCGTCCGCAAGCTTCTTCGGATTTTTTTCGCGAGAGGCACGTTGCTGAAAATCTAACCAAAGCTTCACAGAGGCTTTCGCGCCTACTAGCTTTTTATTGGTACCTATTAAGCCAGTTTCTAAGTTCGTTTTCTCAGCCCGAAGCTCTGCGCCTTTTGAACGTATTTCAGAAGCAGAATTAAAACTCAGCAAGCGAAGCTTCACGTCGAGGTCTGCGATTCGGTCTCGAATCCGCACTTTCCTAGCGATAGCCTCCTCTACCTCAACAGTCGCCAATAGATTTGGTGGCCCTTCTATCCGAACAATTTTTTTAACCGGTGTCGCGAGCGTTTCGGAGGTTTCTGCTGATTTTTCAGTAACAGACTCGACTTCCTTCTCTCGAACTCGTGCAAATTTCAGTGCCTCGTTCTCCCAAACAATCGGTTGATTTGCAGGGATACGGTCGAGTGATTCATTACGAAGTTCGACAACCGGCGGTGGCCCTACTTCGAGATCGCTAAGCTCTTCGATTTTAGCGTTTATTACCTCTGGGTCGATTACTGGAATTTCTTCTTCCGTAGCTTTCACCGACTCGTCAACCGCGGCAAGCGTCGTGGGTTCTTCAGTAGAGGCTGCCTCTGTCTCTTCCCCATCTGCGCCTACGATTCGTTCGATTTCTTCGCTTGTTGGATCTAACACTTCAGTTTCTTCGCTTATTGGATCTAACACTTCAGTGCTGCTCTCGGATTCCTCTTTGAACAGCTCTCGCTCATCGCTTGCGCCTTCTAGACGCTCTTGCGCTTCCGCGCTTGCGTCGACCGCAGCATTTTCATTCTCTTCAGCCCACATCGCGAGCTCTTCCGACAATTCGTCTCTCTGGGAGTCTGGCATGGACTCACTGCCTGAGGACGGCCCAGATGCTAATTTACCCGATGCGAATTTACCAGATGCTACCTGAGTTATTGGCGACGTTTCCAAGTTTAGGAAGATATAGGCGACGGCCCCAAGTGCGAACAAGCCAATGATACCTGCACTAAGTTGTAAGAGTCGAAATTCCTTCCCACCCGCTTTCGCGGCAAGTTGTGAAAGTTCTTTGGAGTCGAGTGAAACGGACTCTTCCTCGGCCTCACCTGAATCGCTTACCGACTCTGACTCCTCAATAGATTCTTTTTCATCGGCCGCTTCAGAATCTGCGACCTTGGAATCTACTTGCGCGGCTTGTTCGAGGTTCTCGTCCTCTGTAGCATCTTCTGCGGGGGCAGGCTCAGCCGGCGCTCGCACGGCAGCGATCATCTCGTCGAGATTCTCGAGATTGTGCGGTTCTGAGAGAGTTAGTTCTGGTTGATTACCGTCAGGAAATACTGCCTCGATGGCGGGATCAGTAATATCAGCAAGGCGAAGAATTTCGACCGTAACATTATCCGTTCCGCCACGCTCTAAGGCTAAGTCAACCAGCTCCTTCGCGGCAGTTTCGGGATCATTCGTGACGAGTTGTTCCTGAATCTCTTCGTCCGTCACTAGATTGTAGAGCCCGTCAGAGCAAAGCAAAAATTGGTCATCCGCTTCGCAGAGATCGGGCAAGACCCGGATTTCTACTTCAACAGATTCTGCTGGCCCAAGTGAACGGGTGAGCATATGCGCAATTGGATGATCTGCTGCCTCTTCCGGAGGAATGGCTCCCGTGTCAACCAGCTCCTGGACCAAAGTATGGTCACGAGTGAGCTGTTCCAGCTCGGTACCCCGAAGACGATAGATACGAGAATCCCCAACGTGTGCGACCACACATTGCGAGCCAACAAACGCGAGAGCAACAATCGTTGTTCCCATGCCGGCAAGATCTTCGTCGGTTTTACTTTTGTTGAAAATTACAGAGTTTGAATACTCTATTGCGGTCTTTAGCGTTGCCGCGTTGAGGTTTCCGGAGCTGTCGAAGGATTCGCGCCCAACTACATTCACCGCAAGAGAGGAGGCCGTTGCACCACCTCGCGCACCACCCATGCCATCAGCGACGATGAATAGGCTCAGCTCATCAGTATGCGCGATACCGTAAGCGTCCTGATTCTCGTTCCGCCGCCGGCCGACATCAGTCAGCACAGCATCTACGAACTTAAACCGTCTGCTTCGATTAGAAGCATTTTTAACTTGTTCGACGGTACTCAAACTTAAAAGCTCCTGCGACGCAGACCAAGTTCGTCAGCTCGCTCCCTATATCCGCTCAACTTTTGGCCACGATTTCAAAACTTCGCGCCTTTCCTAACAATATGAGACCTGCGTGCACATATACCGCTGAAAACCCTATGCACATCGTATTCGCCTTGTTCCTCAACTTGGGTCGGATCGCTCCCCCCGACACTTCGCTGAAAACCCCCCGACACTTCGCTGAAAAATAGTATTGTTCGATATTGTTTGATGCAGAAAACCAAGCAGTTACTGCAAAATACTCTACTGACCTAAGGCGAGACACTCAACTAATAGCTGAGTTTCGCTTCCTAGAATCGATAACGAGCATTGCCTATAGATTTGCTACTAGTTTTGCAGATTTACTTTACGTGCTTGAGGAAGGGCTCTCCACCAGTAACTCCCGCAGATTTGACCTTAGCTCGAGCTTCCAAGGCCTTCGGCTTGCTAGCGTAAGGGCCTACCAATACTCGGTAATATTCCTTCTTTCGCACCTTGGCTTGTTCCAGAACACCATCGAGACCTTTCTCGTTGAATTTCGCGATCATTGAGATGGCGTCGTCTTTCGCTCTCGTAGCTGCGGCTTGCACATACCAACCCGCTGAAAGCTTGGTGTTCGTCTCTTCTACTTTTATTTTCTTAGTAGTTTCTGCGGTTACCGCTTCGGGCTCCACTTTTTCAACCGGCGCTTGCACGACTGCGGCAGGCGCTTCCACCTTCTTAAGCGGCGGAGAGAGTTGGCTTAGCTCCGCAATTTTCTTAGCGGCTTTCTGCTGTTTCTCTTTCTCTGCGAGTTTCGCGGAAAGCGCTTTTGCTTCTTTCTCAAGCCGCTGCTGTTTTTGTTCTTCTTCAATAGCAGCCAGCTTTGCTGTCTCTTTAGCAAGTACCGCGGCTTCGTCTTCTTTGAATAACTCCAGGGCAGGTTTGGAACTTAGACCTGCGACTTTCTCAGTCCGTGAAAAATCGAATTCTCGATCATCTGCCTCGTTGGAGGCTAATTCGCTTGGAATAACCTCGGTATCAAGGATTTCGTCAGTCGCCAAGGGGATATTCCCCGACTCATCGGCTTCCGGAATTGGGCGGGCAATTGGAAGACGAACTGCTTCCGCTTCACTTTGCTCAAGCGCCCTACTTAGACCTTGTTCACGTCCAGCATGTAGCCCAAAGATGAAGACCATCACCATCATTCCGGCTAATACCGCCCAGAGCACCACAACTTGTCCGAAACTTATGCGCATCTCCCACCGCTGCTTTGTTGGTTGATTCGAGGCAGGGCGTCCAAGCGACGAGGACTCATATTGTCGAACGCGTGGTTCAAAGGATTGAAGACTACTCGCCATGAGAACTAACTCCGAAAAAACTTGATTTCCTTAGAACCAGAGGCTCGAAACCGACCGGCTACTCCAAAAAAACGTCTCAAATTATAAGCCAATCCATCTGACTTCTGACGAGGGTTCTTAAGCGTTGTATGCAGACTAGGAGCCTGACATGCTCAGAAAATCCCTCAAAAAACCCTCCTTCCTACTCATGTAGTACGAAATAGCTATTCCCGCAACATTTCTTCTAATACCTAAGTGTCGAAGGGAATTGACGAAATCAGAGCCGTCCGCTGCACAGAACGGCCCTAGTATTCCAATTGTACGTAAAGCCGGCAGGCTAGTCTAAGGATAATGTCTCAAGCGTGGAAAGTGCTGGTAAAGCGCAGGCCCAAGTATCCTTCATGAGAAGCTCAAGAATTGGTGAACGCTCGCTAGATTCCGGATGAATACTCGCCCGAACTTGAGGCAAGTTAAAAAGGGAGAAAAAACTCAGGATTAGTTCACGCGTTGTTGCGAGCAAGAGCGCCGGTTCCCCTGACCTCATCGCCCTCTGGTAGCGAACTCGAAATGAAAGCAGAACACGAATTATTCTTGCTGAAGCAAGATCTACTGTGTCCTGAGGATTAGGCGGAGCAAACAAACTACTCGGTAGCTGATCCGCAGTGATGCAAATCTCATCGGAAAACCAAGTCTCAGCTTCTAGGCTCTTCATGCACTTTTGAAAGTATTGCAAATACCAAGAAACATTATGACTACCAAATAGCCCTTCGTGAAAAGCATTGGGATCAAGCTCCTTGTCTCTAAGCATTGCTAGTAACTGCAAATGCACATCCCAACTCAAGGACGATGAAGATTCACACTCAGCCAAAAAATTCAGCGTCTGCTCATCGCGCCGCGAGGTGCGAAGTTCTTTTACTAAATCCGCCACGTTTGAGTGAAGGATTTGTTCCTCTAAGGGCTTTTGGACAATAGCGTCTGATGCAACAACAAAGGACTCACCGCACAAACAAGACGCTGACGCTGATTGCAATCCATTCAGGAAGCTCACAACAAACTGAGGGTTAGGAGTCGCATTGAGAAACCCTTTCCCGCCAACTGAAAGATCGAAATACTTATCCATAGGCGCCGCTGCTAAAAGCTCCGTCGCTAAAGCAATCGGCTCGATGCTCACCGAAGCTTCTCTCCGAACAATACGCGCCAACTCAAAACAAAGCGGCGAAGCAATCCAAGCATCAAGGTCTGGCGGAGCATCTTCCACTTCTATCGCTCGCCGACCCTCTGCTAAACGGCAAATTGCCTCGCTAGAATCAAGCCCATATGGCTTCAGCGCAGCAGAATCTGATACCAACAATTGAAGCGTTTTGGAGAACTCAATATGCATCAGCTGCTAATCTCGGCCACACACGGAAGCCAAATCCCTTGCCTTAGTCGAGGGAACCGCAAGCTCTTCCAATAGAAGGGAGAAGGATTCAGAAGAAAGGTCCTGCGTGATGAATTTAAAGCGATACATCCACAATCGAGAATTCTCCTCGCCTGCCAAAGTCTCTACAAGCTTCTCCACCTCGGAAAGGTAATTAACTGGAACACTAAACGAGGGATGTATTTGAGAAAGTAAGCCTGAACGCTGCAAAGAAAGAAGACTGGCATCTGCCGCCGCGTCAGCGAGAAGCTTTCTCAATTCATCAAAGCGTCGCGCGGGAGTAACTGTATTTAGAAAGTGTTTATTTACAGCCTCCTCAAATCGAGAAGCAGTGAACTCACCAAGCGTCATTTCAAATCGCGAGCAAAAACGAGTCGCTCTCAGAAGTCGAACAGGATCATCAAGGAAGCTATTCTCGTGCAATATCTCAACACGACCTTGCCTTAGGTCTCCGTACCCTGAAAAACGATCAATAATTTCACCCGTGCCGATTCGAACAGCAAAAGCATTGATACTAAAATCTCTTCTCTCCAAGTCGGACTGCAAATCACCCGAGAGAATCTCAGGCGCAAGACCTGGATTGGGATATCGCTCTGCGCGTGCAGAAGAAAAATCGACGGTATCGAGCACTCCTACCAAAGGCGACTCAAATCGAAGCTTCGCTGTGCCATATTTCTTGAACACAATTGGCTTTTTAGGGCGTATTTCATCTGGAAAGAACTCTTGCCAACGCGAGTAAAGGCCACGAACGAATTCAACTCCGTCCCCTTCTATCATCACATCGATATCAGCAGATTCCACTCCCAAGAGCGCATCACGCACGGCCCCTCCAACAAGAAAGCTTGAAGCGCCGCTTATCTCTAGCGCAGCCTGGGAGAAACGCTCTAATACTTTTGCGATGGGGTGTCCAAAACTCTGCTCAAGATCAAGCGACGAAGGGGCGTTGGACGCATCATTCATCGCGATCTGCGCCCTCGAAAAACACACGTATGCCGTCGAACAAAGCAGTAGCAACCAGCTTCTTATATCGTCGTGTCACCAAGCGACGTCCTTCGACGGGATGATCGAGAAAAGAAACTTCAACGAGCACACAAGGCATGTGCGCACCGACAAGCACATAAAACGGAGCTCGCTTTACACCTAAATCTTTCACACCCTGGTAATATCGCGACAGCGTTCCAAAAAGTGCATCCTGCACGTAATGCGCTAAGGTTATCGACTCATCAACCTTGGCGTTCTGTATCAAGTCGCTAAGGATAAAACTAAGGTCATCCACGTTACCTTTCGCAAACGAAGCGTTTTCTCTCTCCGCGAGCTTCAAGGAGGACTTGTCGTTCGTATTATCAAGGTAATACGTCTCCACACCCCGAGCAGTCTTATAAACACTCGCATTCGCATGGACTGAGATAAAGAGATCTGCGTTTTTGTCGTTTGCAAGCGTTGTGCGATCGGCCAAAGGAATGTGCACATCCTTCCGTCGGGTAAGAATTGTCTCTGCACGCAGTCTTTCCTGAAGGAGCTTCTCGAGCATCAAGGAAATCTCCAGAACGACGTCTTTCTCTTTTACTCCGTCAACACCAATCGCACCGTCTTCTTCCCCCCCGTGTCCGGGATCTATCACGATAACGGGGCGGGAGCGTGTAGCCTTACGAGAGTAGACGTCCTCTCCCTCGGAACTCGCCTTCGAATCCCCTATCAACCAGCCAAACAAACGCCCAGAGGACTCGCTTTTTTTCTCACTCTCCGCTGGCTCCGCAATAGGTGCCAGCTTCTCTCGATTCTTCCTAAACTGAGCTAAGCTCTCTCCGCTCTTGAGACCAAGACGCGCACGCGCCTTCTTGTGCATATCTCCACGAGGATAGTATTCGATAATTCTTTCGAAAGATTCCTCCGCCACCTTCTTATTCTCTTTGCCCTTCAACTGAAGGTCACCGAAATAGAGTAAGGCATCATCGGCCAAGGAATGACTCGGGAATTCTTGGGCGAGCTTTCTGTAAAAGTACAAACTCTGAGACAAGCCAGATTGCAACGCTCGCTTGCGATAGGTGAATTCGTGTAAACGTGCGAGAAGAAAAAGAGCCTTCGCAGTGTAATCCGTGTCTGGATAGTCTCGCGAAAAAATCAGTAAGTCTGATGCGGCACGGTCCCAACGCTTAAGGTCTGTAACCTGAGGATCACTCTTCGCCAAGCGAAGATAACTAGCTCGCGCAGATGCGAAAGCATCCACCTCTCTTGACTGGGCAAACGCAGGTGTCAACAGATACCGCTGATGAATCGCTCCGCCAAGACAACAGGCGAAAAAAAAGAAAGAAAGTACTGTGTAGGGGAAATTTCGTTTCATTGCTTAAGCATTGCTCGTAGGGCTGCAATCTCATTGAGTGCTGCCAACGGAGTAAGTTCGTCTGGGTCGAGTGATAGTAGGGACTTCTCTAGCTCAAGGAAACTGCTGATTTCGAGCAAGCGCTTCTCGTTCTCGAGCTATCTTCTTTGCTGACTTATCGGCGACAGGGACCTCCAGAGCAGCCGCGCGTGTAGCATCACCTGCCTCAAGCGCTTCGAGTAAGCTCTCCGCATGAGCGAGCAGATCCTCCGGCAAACCGGCCAGCCGCGCAACTTCAATACCGTAGCTTCTATCCGCCGGAGACTCTTCGATTCTGTAGGTAAAGCTAATTTCTCCTTGCTCCTCTAGAACGCCGACCGAAAGACAAAAAGCTGCTTCTTTGAGCTGTTCAAGTTGAGTAAGCTCATGAAAATGAGTTGCAAACACCGTCATGCAGGCAACCTCATCGTGCAGCCAATGTGCAATTGCTGTAGCAATCGCAAGCCCATCGCTTGTTGCTGTGCCACGACCAATCTCATCGATGAGCACGAGAGAATTGGCACTCGCCTTACGCACGATGACCGAGGCTTCGCGCATCTCAACCATAAAGGTTGAATCACCCTTGCTCAGATCATCACTCGCCCCAATGCGAGTAAAGATTCTATCAACGAGCGGCAATTCTGCTTTCGAAGCAGGAACAAAAGAACCAGCCTGCGCCATTAGCTGAATCAGACCAATCTGCCGTAGGTAAGTAGACTTACCGCCCATGTTCGGCCCGGTTAAAACTGCAAGCCTTCGCGAGGAAGCAGAAAGCGAGACATTGTTTGGAACAAAGTTATGAGGCCCTATCACACGCTCTACTACTGGATGACGCCCCTCAGAAACCGAAAGTTCATTTTTGCCAGATGTCAGCGTCGGACGAATATAATTGTGTTTTCTTGCAAGCTCCGCAAGCGCGCAAAGACCATCCAGCTCACTTAGAATGCGAGAAACTTTCTGAATACGTCCGGCGTTATTGTTTAAGGCGGCTCTGAGTTCCGAAAAAAGCTCTCGCTCTAAGTCGAGTTGCTTACCCTTTGCAGATAGTATCGAGACTTCATACTCCTTGAGCTCAGGCGTTACGAAACGTTCAGCATTTGTAAGCGTCTGCTTGCGTTCGTAATCCTCGGGAACTTTCGACAAATGCGCCTTGGAGATCTCAATGAAATAACCAAAAACATTGTTGTACTTTATCTTGAGCGCACCAATGCTTGTTCTCGCCTTTTCAGAGGCTTCAAGCTCAGCGAGCCAGGAACGTCCATTAGTCCGAATCTCTCGCAGGCGATCGATTTCAGCATTATACCCATCATTAAATATGCCGCCCTCACTGACTCTAACAGGCGGCTCTTCAACAAAGGCAGTCTCAAGCGTAGCTCGAAGATCATCAAGCGAGTCGAACTCAGCAAATAGCGTTTGTAAACGTGGAGCCTGACAAGCCCCGAGCACCTGAGCAACCGCGGGTAGACTCCTCAGCGAGTCGCGCAGAGTCGCAAGATCACGCGGATTCGCCCGAAGACTTCTAAGCCTAGTCACTAAGCGGTCGATGTCTCTGATTGCAGCGAACTCCTGCCGCAAGGAGTTTAGAATTTCTGATTGCGAGAGTAGCTCATCGATAACATCGAAACGCTGCTCGATATCAACACGCACTGAACTGGGCGAGAGAAACCACTCGCTAAGCATACGAGAGCCCATGGCTGTGCGCGTATAGTCGATATGCGCAAGCAACGAGTTTCGTCTATCACCGTCCAAGCGAGTCTCGCAAATCTCAAGGTTCCTGCGCGTCGCCGCATCAATAAAAACGGTTCGCTTTTGTTCTTCCACCGTGAACTCGGCAAGTCCGGGAGAACTACCGAAGGACACCTCTTCGATGTAATCAACGCTGGCCTCAAGCACTGCTCGACCTGCCTCGCTGAGCTTCTCTATCTCCTTGCCCACCGCTCGATGCTTCACATCTCCAGCAAGGAGACCATCGACCCTTAGGATTGCAGCCTGGCGACTGATCTTTTCAAACGGTCGCATTACTATCTTTGTCTGCAACTCATTCGCAACAGCTCGCACCTCACGAATCCAGCCACCTGTGCCACCACCCTTCGAAACACTAACTGCTGCGCCAAAGAGGGTAGAAGGCAAGATAAGTTCCGCCGGCTCAACTCGTCGAATTAATTCTAGTAGCTCATCAAGGGTTTCTGCTTCGCGAACTCGAAGATGTCCCGTTGATACATCAACATAACTGAGTGCACTTAAACCGCTCGGAGCCTGGCAGGCTGCTGAAAGATAATTGTGTTGTTTTTCATCCAGTCCATCGCCTTCGTAGCGAATACCTGGAGTAACAATGCGTGTAATCGCACGACGCACCATTCCCTTAGCTTGCTTGGCGTCCTCAACTTGGGACACCACCACACAGCTGTAGCCAGCGGTCAGAAGCTTAGGCAAATATTTATCGAGCGCATGATGCGGCACGCCACACATGGGAATCGGATTATCCTGATCTTTATCTCGCGAAGTAAGACGAATTCCGAGAACCTCAGCGGCAGTCACCGCATCATCGAAGAAAACTTCGTAGAAGTCCCCAACCTGAAAAAGCAGCACATGCTCTTTGTAGTCTTGTTTAATATCTACATACTGCTGAAGCATCGGAGCAAGCTTACGCTTCGGCTTGGATGCCTTAGCCGAAACCTTGCTTCTGTCTGAAGAATTGGGGACTTCAACCTTGGGAACGACTTGCGGCTTAGCAACTTGGACCGGCGGAGAAGGTTCGGGATCGAGGAACCCAAGCTGCTTAGACTGACTTGGTTCGAGCGGTTTCTTCTCAGCAAGAGACATACTTCAGAGAACTCCTTATTCAGAGCAAAGTTGTAGGTTATTAGGATTCTGCGGAGCAGAACCTATCTCAGAGGCTGTTTGCGCCCTTCACACTGAGAGGCTAGCAGTATAAGCCAGAGCCGAAGTGCTTTCCAGTAAGCCGCTTAGAGCCATAAGAGAGCAAACTTAGGACTGCTGCTATCCATCACCATCACTTTCTTCGTTCGTTTGAACTACTCTAAGCTTACATGATAAGACCATAGCCTCTTTGAAGTTCTTTCCTTCCACAACCAAATCTCTGTAGACGACTCCGTTTCTCACGGTGGGACACACCCACCGTGAGAAACGGTGAACAGCATTTGGTTTTTTTAAATGCCTTTCCGTTTTCTCGGCGTTAGATCCTTGAGCCTCTCAAGGTTTCTTAACTTCAATAGTGCCTACTAAAAAGGAATTGGCCATGAGACTTGAAGAACAAGCTGCCGTGCTTATCGCTGTACAAGCAAATCTCCCACCGTTTATGTGGGGCCCCCCTGGACAAGGCAAAAGCCAATTTATCCGCGGTGGTTTCACAAAACTGGGCTATCGTGTCCGTGTACTGCGTGTGAATACTATTCTTCCGCATCACTTGAGTGGGACCCAGATACCCAATAAA
>QIGM01000551.1 GCA_003230795.1 bacterium | reverse complement strand
TAAAACAGCGCAGCTAATTCTTTTGGTAAAACCACAATTTGAACTAGAGCCAGAGCATATAGAGAAAGGTGGAGTCGTGCGAAGCGAAGCACTACAAGTCGAAGCGGTATCTCGAGTGAAAAGTGTTGCTGTAGAACTCGGACTAGAAGTTCTTGGAGAGGCTCCTTCTGTTCTAAGGGGAGAGAAAAAAGAAAACCAAGAATACTTCCTTCATCTAGCTACAAAGTAGAAATTTGCTAAAGTGCAGCCTTTTCGTCCGCGAATACTTTTTTCGTTTCTTCGTATCCCAGTTCTATGAGTTGAGAGGTATAGTCTGGGTGTAAGGCGACGTACGACATCACTTCATAGGCAAGTTCTTCGCCCATCTTATGTTTAAGAAGACGAAATATCGGCCAGGTAGGGCCGAGGGCAGCGAGGAAATCTTTACGAGATTGTCCGACAGCGGCTTTTAGCAGAGGGCCAAAAGGTTTGATGTTTATACATTCCGTCATTCGCTCGGGCGTAAGGCAGTAGGTAGCCTCCTCCGCCGGAACTTCCCAGCGCGGACGGGTGTCGTGGGGCTCTCCGTAGTGATCAAACCACCAACGTCTTCCAGAAGAATCAATTACGATGAGCTCTTTCGCGCCAAGACGGACAGCAGGATCCACTGGAGTGTTGTCGCAGATACCACCGTCTATGAGTCGAACCTGTCGGGTGTCTATATCTAAATCGACCGCTGGTAGAACTGAAGGAAGTGCAGCAGAAGCAAAACCGTGCTCTGCGGTAAGTTCTGGTAGTCTGACGAGATCGAAGGTTGCTCCATCGAGTCCATTTTCTACGAATTTTGGTCCAGTGCAGGCGAGCAGCATAGGTCTGCGTCGAGCGCCCTCAAGCGTGGTCATAACGCCAGTCGCAATTAGAGAATCCGGCATTGCATCTGATCGAAGACCGCCAAGTGATACGAGCTCGTCGTTTAGTCGAGTTCGCAGGGGTGTGGGATCAAAAATTGAGATATTCGAAGCTTGAGGTCCCGGTGCGTGGTAGCGAAGGATCGCTATTTGGACAGCGCGAAAGATGGTGCGGGAAGTGGAGCCTCGAAACGTGTTTCGAATAGTCCTTTCGTTCCAGAGGCCCTCCAGCAAGGTAATCGCGGATTCTATGCCACCTCGAGCGCAGGCAGAAAGGAGAATTCCGTTTATTGCTCCAAGGCTACTGCCGACGACGACATTAAAGCTTCGTTTTTTCTCACGAAGATTTTCTGCCACAGCAGAAAGGGCCCCAACTTGGTAAGCGCCACGGGATCCTCCCCCAGAAAGCACTATCCCGAGTGGGAGTTCTTTTTTGGTTTGCGTATTTGCGCTGCGAGCGTCTACGTTTTTTCCTTTCACCATCCTAGCTCTAGTCTAGCAGAGCTGTGACGTTGTATCTCTAATTCTTTGATCTCAAAAACTTGGAAGCAAGCGACAGACGGAAAAACTCTAGGGATTCGGAATCTCTACTGAAAACTACGATACCTTGAGCAGTCGGAGTGCTTTATTTATCTGATGGTGTCGGTAAAAATCAGAGACTTTATCCCGTCCCATATACCGAGAAAGTAACTTTTCTTCGGTCTCACGAAGATCTACGTAGATAAGTCCATCGAGGACGTTGCCGAAGTCACTGTCGAGGTTGAAGCCAAGCAGTTTTCCACCGAGGTTTAGGTACTGCCTCAGCAAAATCGGTACGCTACGTTGCGTAGACTCAATTTCGGCCAGAAGCTCCGAAACTTCCTTAATGTTTGAGACGACCACGCTTGAGTTATCCATATCAACACCTCGAAGTGTTGTTTTTGGCATTGGATTTCTCGCGCGGATAAGCTTGGCCAGCTCTGGTAGAAAGCGATTAGCTTTTAGGAAAGAGATAATAAGTTTTCGGGAGAGAGTGTCATACTCACTGCTGATGCTTACCGTGCCAAAAAGTATAGGGTGGCTTGGGTTTTGTGCGACGTAGCGAGCGATTCCTTTCCAGAGCAAGTTGAGCGAGTTGAAATTCCGTTGATACTCTGGCCGCACGAAGGATCGTCCTAGTTCAATCGCTGGTCCCATTTGGTCTAGTAGTTCGGCTCGATAAGAGAAAAGCGTATTGGTGTAGAGACCGGATATGCCGTGAGTTCTGAGTACATGGTCGGTTTTGGCGAGGCGATAAGCGCCGACAATCTCGTGCTTTACCCGGTTCCATACAAAGAGGTGAGTGTAGTACCTGTCGAAGTGATCTAGATCACTTGCTTTGCCTGTGCCTTCTCCGGCTTGACGAAAGGAGAGCTCTCTAAGACGTCCAATCTCTTGGAGTACGTTCGGAATTTCTCGAGCAACTCCGTAGGAGACGATGTAGTCGCCGGTTTCCCCAAGAATACGCTCTGGAGGCAAGGCGGCGATTTCCGCGGCGAGAATCTCATGATCTACTGAGGGAGAGATCTCCTCGAGGCGGCGATTTGAAGCTTTTCTCTGGAACTTACGGAAGAATGAGGTTCGTTCTTTGAGTGCACCGGGGTCTGAACCGCCCAGTAGGTAGGTGCGCATCCGCAAATAGTTCATCAGCTCAGAGTCTTTCGCAACGGATTGAGTCTTTGTTGAACCGATTGCGGTACCGACTTTCACCGAGATCGTTTTTCCGCGCTTATTCCATAGTTCTCGCGGGAGAAGCGCCGTCCGAAGGAGCGGATGAATTGTGCCCGCGATTTGGAACGACAATTGGTTGTTGCCCTGAAAGTAGAGCGGTGTGACTGGTGCACCTGATTTTTTAATGATTCGGGCTACGGTAGAGCTCCAATCAGGGTCAAGAATTTCTCTGCGCCCCCACTGAAAATGAGAAACTGTGCCCGATGGAAAGATTACGAGTAAACCGCCATCACGTACCCATGAAATCGATTCTCTTAGGGGGCTTAAGTTCGCCTTTGCCGCACCAGAAGTTCCGAAGGGATCTACGAAGATGAAAGAGTCCTCCATGCGATCAATTCTTTGCAGTAAGAAATTCGCCATTATTTTGGCATCTGGGCGGCGTCGCTTGAGCAGTTGGGCAAGGATAATCCCTTCAATGCCACCAAAGGGATGGTTTGCAACAATGATAGCTGGGCCGTCAGCAGGGATTCGCTCAAGCGAAGCGTCTGAGATATCAATATTGACTCCCATATACTTCAGGATTTCAGTTGGGAAATCACTCTTGGGCGGGAGCGAATCGCATAGCTCGAGGTAGTTCTTGCCTATTTGATCCAGGGCAAAGGCTTTCTCTATCGGCAGCTCAATTGCACGAGCGAGACGCGGGGGCAGTTTTATGCCGAGAGTCTTTGAGAGGTTTAGAGAGAAGGGATTGTGTTTCATGATTGTAGCAGCGCCATTAGTTGGAAACGATAACTCCTAGCTCCCAAGTGATGCTGGGCATCTAGAACCGCTATTCTAGTGGATTAGAGAGCCTAACAAATATCTACTAAAATGCAAGTTTATTGGGATAGAGGTCTGGAATTATTATGTTTTTCTAGTTTCTGCGTATGGCTCAGCTCTTAAATTTCCGGTTAGGCCTTAGTATTTGCGTACTTGCGAGCTATTTTCACATCTAACTAATAGGCATTCAAAAAGAAGTGTTTCACTAAAATACCTTGCTGGGTGTTAGGTGGTTTATTTAGACTGTTTGTAACTTTGGTTCCCTAAGAAGGTTTCGCCTATGACTTGCGAAGACTTAATTCACATCTCTTCCGACTTGGATAAGGTCGGTCTAATATGGCATCCCGAGATCGGCGATGAAGTGGTCGAACGCCGTGACGATGCCAGAGTATCTATTCTTGTGGACCCGCAGGGCCTCTCTCCCGATCAACTTCGAGAAGCGTATCTTTGGTTGCCGACAATGGAACAACTTGTTTCCCAGATCGAGGCGCGTAAGGGCTTACTCTACCATGTGGGAAAGACGTCAGAAGAGGAGTACGAAAGCGTTGTTAAAACTTCTATTGGTCTGATTCGAACCCAAGCAGAGTCTCTTCGTAGCGCACTTGGAATGGCTCTGCGTGATCTACTTTCGCACTCGGTGTCGGAAGTAGTGCATTAGATAGTGTCATCTAGAAGAGAAATTCTCGACCGCTTAGGGTGTGGTGGGAATTCTTTAATTTGAGAACGCTCCTTGCTCTGGCAGCAGCCTTCAGTGGAGAAAAACCTTATCGGTTTTCCACGTGTTTTGATGACTAATGTCTCCTACCGGAGGGTCCGTTCAGTCGCCACGGAGGCTCTTCTTTTCGGATAAGAATTCATCTAAGTACTTGGTGTTGCCCCGCAATGAACAGAGAAGCCTACGTGGCGACTGAACGTTTCCCCCGAAAGGGGACATAGGGAATAGTCATCAAGACACAGCAAACCCCCGATCAGGGTTTTTTCCACTGAAGGCTACTGCCAGAGCAAGGCACATTCTCAAATCAAATAACTCCCACTACAGCAAAAGCTGTCAGGAATTTATTTTTCCGATGACCGTGCTGATTTATAGAAGTATCTAAGCAGCCAAACCACTACAATGAGAACCACAAGACCGCTGACATAGTAGTGTGCATCGCTCACGAGATGCTGAACGACCTCGGGGCTTAACTGCTCTCCCAGATAATAGCCAATTCCCATAACAACGGTGACGCTGATTAAGGCGGCAAGAGCATCGGCAAGCAGAAACTCCAAATAAGGAATCCTCAAAGCGCCTGCTGTGATGAACGTCAGAGATCGAACCGGGAAGAGATGTCGACTAACGAAGATGTAGAGCAAGCGCTTCTTTCGAAGGCCGTTACGCACTTCTTCAACTTTGGCCTCTGTGATCGCCGGGAAGAATCGAGAGCGCGTGCCCGCCGCGAGCATCTTCGGTCCGAACAGGTATCCGATAAAGAATACAATCTGGTCGGCAAGGAGGACCCCAACGTAGCAGGTTAAGAAGATAAATTGAGGCTGAACGATGCCCTTGGAGCTAGCAACCCCTGACAATAAGATCGGAATGTCTTCAGGGATAGGAAAACCAAGGCCGCCAAGCAACAACATTACGAAGACCGCAATGTGTATTGCTTGGCCGTTGTCGCTCGCAAGCCAACTTAAATATTCTGCTTCCACTGCTTAAAGCCGGAGCTTGGGACTAGTCTGTGACAATATAGCGATTTATGACACTTCGCTGTTCTTGAGTCAGGTTTGTCTGGGGAATAAATCCACCCGAGCCATCTGCGACTGGGCTGGCAAACATGACATTCTCGGTCAAGGAGCGGTTCGAAATACATTCAGTGATAAAACCACAAGACGGGGTGTCATCAAGCGGATCCGTTTCAACTACGGAGCTGCCGGAGAAATCCACCGGATGAAATAGGCCAGCGTAGTGTCCGGATTCATGCGCCATCGTCTCGCCAAGCAGTCGAACATCCTCTCCGCTAAAGATCCCGTCGGGACCAGCAGCGGCAAAAATACTCACGGCGAGGCCGCTTCGCTCTGACGGATTGGGTGGTGCGGGAATGCCTCCAGCCACACCGAGTACTTCGCCTGAGATACCTCGGGCGTCAACGTCACCTCCGATGAAAATATTTACTGCTGGGTTAGGGCCACGACCCGAGGCAGAGAGGTAAAATCGGTCTCCCGTGACGGGAAGAGGTAGCACAACGGGGCCGTCGATATCGAATTCTGAAATTTCTACGCTAATTCCGGCTGAGCCAGCAAAGATAGAGCGAAAAGTATCGAAGGCCGCACGGACTGTGCTTTTCGTTACTTGGTCCTGTCCCACATCACCGACGTAATATACGTTCACCCGCAAGCGACCGCCGTCGAGACCTGGGTCAATTTTAGACACAACCTCAAACGTGACATCCTCTCCTTCGACTGAGGTTCCAAACGCATCTTCAATCTCAATAGTAGCCGTATATCGTTCACCATTTACAACTCCAGGATCCACACTTCGCGAAGGCACGGAGGCAACATTGATGAATGAGGAAAAGGTATCGGCAAATGAGAGCTGTCTGCCAGAGGGAGAAAGATAGTCCGTTCCGGCACCGCTCACCAGGTCGATAAAGCGAACCAAGAGGTCGTCGTCGGTTATTTCAGCCGTAATCGAGAACTTTGTTGTTCCATCCGGCAAACCAAAGCTTACGGTTGCCGAGCCTCGAGCGTCTGTGACGGCAGAGAGCCGAAATACGCCTTCACCTACTGTGATATCTTCGTCATCGTCGTCATTATCTCCGCCACCGACGGCGCAGCCAATGCCAAGGAAAATCAAAGCGCCAGCAAGCGTTGCGCAAAGCAAGAGGAGAAGTACGTTATGGCGTGTTGATTTCATTCGTAAAATCCTGGGTTTTCTTCTCTGGTATTCCCTGCTCAGAACCCCTGCTCTGAACATAGGATTCCGTTCAGATCTAAGAATCGAGCATTTCAAAGCACTACAGCGATCTATCGTATACGAAGTTATGTGTGAACGCTTTATTTTAGCCGCCTGAAGCTGGATATAGAAACCTCAATTAGCCGATACCGCTGGAGAGATAAGGAAGTGCCAGCTGGTAGGCATTTTCGAAAGAAGCCTCCACAGTGGTTCAGAATCACAGTGGTTCAGAATCACAGTGGTTCAGAATGTTCTAGAGAGGGTGAGCAGGGAGAAAGCTAGATATAACGTTTTGTAATGCTTTGGTATATTCCCGTCGCAGACATGTTCTCCTGGCTCGAGTCCCTTTCTGACTTAGGCGCTGTGTCTTCTAAGTCCGATGTGAAGAAGTGTTTCTCTCCGTCTCGCTCGATGACGCACCAGGAAAATCCCCCATCCCAAAGAAGATTACCTTTTTGATAGTTAATTTGAACCTCATCCGATGGGAATTCTAGCGAGAGAAAGTCTCCCGTGATGTCGTTACCCCTAAAACTAAATCCTCTTTCAGTTTCCCGAAGCACGCCTCGAGCATCCCAAGGCACCAGTCGAAGTGGCGAATGCGAAATGTCCGGCGATAAATAGCGGACTTGTAGTTGACGTTCGCTTGCAGACTCACCTTGTTGTGAATTCAGCTGAGCATCGTCGTCACGGAAATGTCTTCGAGATCCGAGATACGATCTCACTTGCTTGATCGGCCTACTGCGAAGAATTTTCAGGGAAAAAATACGAAAGCCTCTCGTAGAGAGGGAGAGACGCACGAGCCAGGGTACGATTAGAACTCCTAGCCCCAGGAGCATGAGAACAACAATGACGTCTTCGACATTCATATCACTTAGCAGTAACGAATGAAGTTCGTATTGCTTAAGTCATAGCACGTCTGTGACGGGAAGGCCACCAAGATTGTGCAGGAATGCAGTCATCTGGGCAACTGCTCAAGTCTTTGCCAGTTTGTTGTAGAATACACTCAGGGATGAGTTGCTTAAAAACCGCTATTGGTGCCTGGCACTAGTTCTTGCTTGCGGACATGCTATACCACCTTAGCGCCATAGGTTTTTAGGTCAGTCGTAACTACTTTCGTTTGTTTAGAGAATGTCCTTCTCTGAACCAGCGGGAGTAGTTTTGATTCACCTTCATGGAGGTTATACGATGAAAATTTTGCTCATTGTCACACCTACACCTGGATTTGAGGGAGACTCTGGCCGAGTAGAATTGGTTCAGTGCGATTTGGAGAAGAAACTTGTTGGACCTCTATCTGCGGAGTTCATGTCTGCCACGTTCCAAGCAGAAGTCGAAGCCTTTCTACCGAAAGTTGATTGTTCGATAATCTATTTTCACCAAAGTTGGCTTACTAAGCCACGGCATATGACAACAATGGCTGGGTTCGACTTACTGGAACTACTTGAGAAAGGCTCAAAGCCATACGTTGTTCTCTATCCTCAGAATGCGTCAACATCGCATCCGAGGCTGCAAGAATCGCGCTACAACGTGCCTCTCGATAAGTCCTATGCTGAGAATCTCATAGCGACTATCCGCAGCGCTATGTCAGGCGAACAAGAGAGCTGAGGTTACTTAACAAATACCTAAGGTGGAGCCGCTTCGCGCCGCGGTTCCACCTCTTCATATGTACAATCCAAGGATTTGTTCTCGCAATTCCGTGTCAGTTTATTAAGCAATTACAGCAAAATAGCGATATGCAAGAGTTCTATAATGATGAACATGCTTTGGGTGCGGCAAGACCAGAGCAAGGAGGCTTTGCGCTAGATGCCGTTGCTTGAGGTGGTCGCTTGGTCGAGCAGTTCAGTGAGAATTGTAAGTGCCGCCTGGGTTTTCTCGGGAAGAGCGGAGTTGGCTTTTCCGTCTGATTCGATTGCATCGGCATAGATTACACCGACCGTTCGGCCCTCTGTTCCGATTGGTAGTGCGACAAACGGCCAGCCGTTATCAAAAAGCGGGTCGCCAAAAGTTTCTACAGTACCATTCAGGAAAGCCGCCGATTCGGGACTTTTACGCTCTGAGTCTTTATCGAGAGTGCGGACGTAGCTTTGTGCGGGTGTTTCAAAGGATTCACCCAGCGACATTTTCCCATACAAGGCCGAGTCATCGGGATCGGAAAACATCAGCAGAACTCGGTCAAACTCCAAGGAAAACGCGAGGGCTTCCATTACGGAAGCGATGATACTAGAAAGAGTTTCTTGGTTACGAATCGCTTGTCGAATCTCGTCGAGGTAGTAACTAAACTCATCGTCTTCGTCTTCTACGACCGCTTCAGCTTCCGCACTATCGCCGTGCTCTATCCATGTAAGTACGTGCTCAGGAAGCGTAAGGAAGTTCATCTCAATAACGGTAATCTGAGTTTGAAAACTCTTAGGCAGTGGCTTGAGAAGTTGCTCAAGTTGCTCTCGGCTGAGCGGTGTTGTTGAGGCAAGCTTATCTATCTGTTGCGAAAGTTCTGGGCGAGTTTTTGTATCGATCATTGCGTCGGCGAGTTGCGCAGCAACTGCTAGCGCTTGGGCAAGCGGCGAGGTGCACCTCTCTGCGTCATCGTTCTCGTCTTCCTCGATGTAGAGGCTGTAGGCCATGAGAAGCAAGTCACGATAGTAATCGGGAATCGATAGAGAGTCGATGATTCCTAGACTTAGGGCAACGGGTGGAATTCCAAGCGTCTCGGTTATGCTCTGGGTAATTGTTTTTCTATGTTTAATTGCGCGACGTTCCGCAGACTCGAAAACCTGCGGGAAATAGTAGGCCAAGAGTAGAGGTCCGATGCTAAAAAACGTTCCCGCCAAGTAGCCTCGTTCTTCGTCCTCGTCGCCAAGCTCCCGGGCGACCGCCGACGTGAGTAGTGAGATAATAACGGTTTTCTTCACGGCGTCAGCGAAGATGCCCCCGCGCTGGGCTACAGGGCTGAATCGTTGTAGCAGAACGAGTCCGGTGCATAGATCGGTGAGCGCACGCATGCCCAGCTGCACGACTGCTTGCGATACAGTGGTGATAGCAGAACTGCGCTGATAGAAGACGCTGTTGACTAAATGAAGAATTCTTGTGCCGAGCGAAGGATCTCCGAGTATTACCTCGACCACACTCTCCACCGGAGTGTTGGGATCGTCTGCAAGTTTCCTTAGTTCCATGACTGCGCGCGCGCGTACGGGGAAATCTCCGTCAGAGCTTAATGCTGTTTCGAGCTGCTGAAGAATATATTCAGCACCCTCACTTGCAATCGTATCTTTGGTTTCGTCAGATGATGACATTTTAAAGTAGCCTGTCTTTAGTGATGAACATTTATTAGCTCTCCGCGAGCACTGATGAAATAGTTAATTCACGAATTGTGCTAACGATCTCCGCTGGTGCAAACGGTTTAGCAATGAAACTCGAAGCGCCTTTCTCCATGGCCTCCTGCTTGTCGTTGTCGAACACGCAGGCGCTGACGACGATTAAGGGCAGTGAGGCGTAATCCTCATGAAAGCGAAAGTGTTCTAGGAGATTCATTCCGCTTTCGCCAGGCATTGCGAGATCGACCAGGCAAGTATCGAGTGATATTGACTCAGCAAGGGAACGAGCCTCTTCAACGGAGTGTGCGATGGAGACGTTACCGCCAGCGTTGCTAATGATCGTTTCTAGAACTTGAGTGGTCAATACGTTGTCGTCGACTACCAAGATATTTAGCCCATCTAGTCGAGCAGTAGAGCGAAGTGGTTCATTCTTCATTACATGTGCTTTTGACTGAACAATGTCGGCGTCTTCTGCGAGAGGTATTAAGAACCAAAAGTCCGATCCACGACCCACTTCGCTGTCAAGTCCGATTTTCCCACCGTTCATTTCAACAAGACGCTTGGTTAGGGAGAGGCCGATTCCGGTGCCAACTTGTGATTGGCTGTATTCGTCATTAGTTCGAGTAAACTCCTCAAATACCTTGCGCTGCTCGGCGTGAGGTATGCCCACTCCGGTATCGCTGACAATTATTTTGGCCTTATCGCCCATTGTCTCTACTCTCAAGGAGACTTCCCCGCCGCTAGGAGTATATTTTACTGCGTTCGACATTAGGTTAATAAGAATCTGCCGAACATGTCTCGGGTCAACATACCCGATGACGCTCTCTCCCTCTTCCGCCTCAGTTACTGGAATTAGTTTGACGTTCTTGCCCAATGCGGTCTGCATCATCAGTTTATAGATCTGTTGCATCAGAGAGTGCAAATCGACAGTGGTTGGCTCTGCGTCTTCTTTGCCGGCCTCGACTTTGGCAACATCGAGCACGTCGTTGATGAGTTCTGTAAGATGATCCGCTGCTTTGCAAATGGCTTTGAGAGCATCTTCTTGTTGTTCGTTTATTTCGCCAAAGACTTTCTCGTAGAGAACACTACTGTAGCCGACAATTGCAGTGAGAGGAGTTCTGAGCTCATGGCTCATGTTAGCAACAAATTGCGATTTGGCTTGGTTGGCCTGATCTGCGCGCGCGGTCTGAACGGCGAGGTCAGCTGTGCGATCCTCAACTAGCTCTTCTAGTTTTTCAGTGTAGTTCGTGAGTGTTTCCTGATTCTTCGCGTTTGCAATCGCAACCGCAGCGCCCCTCGCGAATTCTTCAAGCATATCTCCTTCAAGCAGGCTCAGTGAGCGCGGCTCTCGATACGCGATAAGAATAGCGCCAAGGATCTCTCCTCGCATATCTATGCTCGACCAATGGGCGCATTTCATTCCCCGTTCTTCGAGGAAAGGGAGGCCGTGGTCACGTTGTCCAGCAAGATCTGGAACCGACATAATGCCACCGAGCTTCAGAGAGCGCCCGAGTTGTGTGTTGGTGAGAGCAATGGAGTTTGGAATTGCTCGTGATGGGCAACCGTAGACTCCGCGAACTAGTAGGGAATCTCCTTGCTCGTCAAGCTGCATGCCGAGCACGCAGTCAGCGGAAAAACGAAAAGCGGCTTCACGTGCAAGAGTTCTCAGTATGCGTTCAATGCCGACACCGCTTGCGACGAGCTTATTGAGCTCATTCAGTACTTGCAGAGTGTCGGAGTAGTGCTTTACTTGCCCGAAGACTTGCGGACGTTCGATGAGAATACCGGCGTAAAACGCGAACTCTTCGAGTGCTACTTGCTCTACTTCAGACAATGGGGCGTTCAGAAGTAGCCCTACCCAGCCGAGGTTTTTTTGATAACCTTGGATACGCTGGTAGTGGGGAGTTTTAGATGGACTTTCGTTAGAATCACAGGTGCTAAGAGAGCCGGAGCCGGTCTGCGTAGGCTTCGGTAGCGGGACAGTGGTTTCTCCCATCTCCTGAAGTAGAGAGATTTCAGAATAGCCCTCTTTTTCTTCTACAAATATCGCAACGGAATCAACTTTAGATATTTCGAGAATTTGTGTGAGAAGTTCCGAGAGAATATCGGCCTTCTTCGCACGAGAATTCAGTAGACTGCGCAAGGATGCCTTTGTGTGAACAAGTGCGTCCTGATTCTGGGAAGGATTATTGGAGTCTTGGCTCATGAAAATTCTACATCTAAGTTTCTGGTTTGGCGCTTGTCTCTGTGAAGACTGATGCTACCCAAGGTTAATGCCCTGCAATTACGAGGCATTTGCATCTCCGCTCTTAGTTAAAATATCGACGAACTCGAGGAGTAACTTGAGCCGGTCTTTGGGTGGGGAAGTTAGGGAAATACACAGCGAATTCGGGACTTTGTCGAGCGCCGTTTAGAGCTCCGGCACAAAGCCTCGACGCATGGTGTTTTCTGTAGCGGTTCTGGGAATAAGGAATTGGCTAAGGTAATCCGGTCCGCCAGCCTTTGAGCCGACTCCGGACATGCGTGCACCGCCGAATGGCTGACGCCCTACTAAGGCACCTGTGCACGCCCGGTTGATGTAGAGATTTCCGACATTGAACGCTCGTGCGGCTGTGGTGATATTACTTGGACTTCGACTAAATACACCTCCGGTGAGCGCGTACTCACTGTCGAGCGCCGCAGATATTGCATCATCAAAGGTCGCGACATGGGTGATGGCTAGAACAGGGCCGAATAATTCTTCTCGAAGAATCGCGTGGCCTTTGGGTATCCCGGCAAAAATTGTGGGTGGGACGAAGTAGCCGTTTAGATTGTCGGGTACGTCTCCCTCAGCGAGTAGTACGCAGTCCTTCTTTGCATTATCAATAGCGCGCATGATTTTGTCTCTGGCTGCTTCGTCGATGACCGGCCCGACAAAGCAGCGGGGATCGCTGGGTGCTGCAATTGTCAGGCTTCGCACGCCTTCTGATATGCGTTCCAGTATTCTCTCGTAGTTTTCACCGACAACAATCAATCGAGAACAGGCGCTGCATTTTTGTCCTTGGAATCCAAAGGCGGAGTACAGCACTCCCTTCACCGCTTCGTCCAGCTCGGCGTCGTCATCAATGATGATGGCGTTCTTACCACCCATTTCAGCGATAACTCGCTTCACATGTAGTGATGGGTGTGAGGCGCCAGTTCGAATGAGCTCCATTCCAACTTGTCGCGAACCCGTAAATACAATTGTGCTTATATGTTCATGCTTAGCGAGGTACGACCCTATTTCTTCACCTATTCCAGGAAGAAACGCAGCAGCACGTGGCGGCATCCCTGCTTCAAGAAAGGCGTTAAAAAGTAGGGATGCACAGAGGCTAGTTTGTTCGGCGGGCTTAAGAATAGCCGTATTGCCTGTAACCAATGCGGCGGCGAACATGCCGCAGGGTATAGCAATAGGGAAGTTCCACGGACTAATGACGAGAGTGACTCCTCTCGGCTCGTAGAAGTAAGTGTTCTGCTCGCCAGGGAAATTGCCTGTTGAAACGGTGATGCAAATTCGCTCTGCTTCCATCGCGTAGTAGTCAAGAAAGTCTATCGCCTCAGCGACATCTCCATCGGCTTCGAGCCATGGTTTGCCGGCTTCGAGTACCGCAGCCGCGATAAACTGAAGGCGCTTTTCGCGCAGCACGTTTGCAACTCGTCGCAACAAGCCGGCACGTTCTTTTACGCTCGTCTTCGACCACTCACCGAAGTAATCATTCAGATCCGTCACGGCAGCTTGGCAGTGCGAGACATCAGCGAGAAAGACTCTGGCAAGATTGAGTTCCGGGTCCTCTGGTGAGACTGAAGGTATTTCCTGTTCGGTAACTATTTCAGCACCTGAAACGATAGGCGCGACTAGTGTTGGTTTTTTCTTAGCTCGAAGACTTGTGACAGCAGCAGCAACGTCACTTCGAACATTCGAAGATGAGAAGTCGAGTAGCGGCTCGTTATGAAAAGCACCTTTAGCTCTCGACTCGATATACGCTACGGCAGAATCAGCAGGATCGAACTCTGGGATGGCAAGCAGGGTCTCCGGGTCAGTTTTGTCATGCAATGACTTACGGACAAAACCCTCGTTAGAAGTGTTCTCGAGTAGACGTCTTACAAGGTAGCCCATTCCTGGAATGAGTTCCCCTACTGGGGCGTATTCTCGCACAAGGTAACCACGCTTTACGAAGGCTTCTTTGAACTCCTCACCCATGCCGTAGAGTGTTTGTAGTTCGAAGTCTCGTTTGCTTAAGCCGAGGTGTTCGGCATATGTAACCGCGTGCGTAAGCGAGCGAATGTTGTGAGACGCGAACGCTGGCATTACCAAGTCATTATTGTTGAGGAGTGTTCTCGAGAGTTTCTCGAAATTTGCGTCGGAGGATTGCTTCGACTGCCAAACTGGTATCGGCCAATCGCGTTGCATTGCAAGAACGGTCTCCGTGTCCCAATAGGCTCCCTTTACTAAGCGTACCGCAATTGGGGTGCCGCGTTGTTTAAGCCAAATGAGAAGGTCTTC
>QIGM01000552.1 GCA_003230795.1 bacterium | reverse complement strand
CCACGTCCTGGCATTAGGAAAGCATCAGCCGTTCGGTAAAGCGCGACCTTTCTCGACTCGTCGACGTGACCAAGGAACTCCACTCGATCACTCACACCCAAGGCTTCCGCTTTTGCGGCCAGTCGTGCCTGATCCTCTCCCGAACCGGCAACAAGGTAGCGTAAGGTATCATTCTCGGCACAGAGTTTCGGTAGCACTTGCAAAATCTCATCAATACCTTTGTAACGTTCCAAGGGATTTAAACGAGCAAGCGTCAATAAAACTGTTTTGCCTTCAAGGTTATATTTCTCGACTAGCTCATTGTCTTTTGGGCCAGGCGTAAAACGCTTAGTATCAATGGTGCAGGGAATAACAACGCTCTTTGGTTTCGTTTTTTTTCGAAAAGCCCAATCAGAAAAGCGTTTCTCCGTAAGCTCACTCACTGAAACGATAACATCGACACCCGGTGTACTAAGACGAGAAAGCGGGCGGGCTTGTGGACGCCATACTTCGATCCCGTGGACAAAGAGCACGAGCCGCGCGTTAGAGCGCCAAGCAGCCCACCAAGCAACTGGAAGTAAATTATAATGTCCGCAA
The DNA here is from genome assembly GCA_003230795.1 of bacterium. Lineage (GTDB taxonomy): Bacteria > Bdellovibrionota_C > UBA2361 > SZUA-149 > SZUA-149 > SZUA-149. The sequence goes on along the minus strand of QIGM01000552.1, from coordinate 9,396 downwards.
ACTACAACATCGAAAGCGCTGGAATCCATCAACTGCTTAATCGTCTCGAAGACGAAGCGTAGCTTCCCACCAGTTGAGGCCCAAATGTATTTGAGCTTTTCCGGTAAGGGTTCATCTGACTGTTTTCCTCGACGCGCAAGTGCCACGACTTCTTCGCAGGAATCAATTCGGCAGAGAGCTCGCAGGAGGCCACGATGGTATTCTGAAATCCCCCCCAGGCCACCAAAGGCCTCTGGCGTCAGCGCAAGCACTCGCATATCAACTTAGGCTCCACAGCCACAAAAAAAACAGCCAAACAGAAAAGTAGTCCGCAAAGGACGTAATTTCTCTTACCAAACGAAGAAGACTGCGATAGAAATGCTTAACTATGGCACCTGCAAATCCTTCCTCAGTTTTACTCTGTAGCCCTGGAAATCGCTTGGCGTTTCAAACGGCGCTTGCGCTTCAAGAAGCAGAGCTACTGTCACACTTTGTCACCAGTTTCTATTTTAGGGAAGCAAGTCTTCTAACAAAGGGTATACGGCTCGCACCTGGTGCGATGTTTAAGAAACTCGAAAATGAGCTTCGCCGAAGATATCTCCCAGGCATTAATGAATCACTAGTGCGTACTGCCGGATTTACCGAATTGAGTTTTATTCTGGCGAAACGTCTTGGTCTACCTGCCTCGCTGTCGAAGCCACTCGCGGAGCGACGAATCCAAATCCACGCCAAGCACTTCCGAACTGTGCTTTTGAAAACGCAACCAGCAGCTGTGATCTGTCCGGACGGCTGGGCTTACGATCTTTTCTCCTCTATCGGAAAGGGGGAAACTCTAAAAATTCTCGACCAAAATATCGGACACATCATCTCCGGTGCAGAGATTATGAAAACCGAGATCGAGCTCCATCCCGAACTCGCCGATAGCATCTCTCCCTGGACTGAAGAATTTGTTGAAAAATGTCGCCAAGAAGCGCTCATGGCTGATGCTCTGCTTGTATCTTCAGATTACGCGACCAACAGCTTAACTGCGATTGGAGTCGCTCCTGAACGCATTCACAAAGTAGAGTATGCGGCTGATCCAAGTAGATTTACACCAAAACCTCGTGAAGCAGAGACGACAGTACGTGCCTTGTTTGTTGGAATACTCAGTCAACGAAAAGGGATTAAGTATCTACTCGAGGCGGTTAAAAAATTAAATCATCCGCAACTTAGGCTTCAAATGACTGGAACTGCTATCGGGAGCGGCGAGGGGCTCAAGCCCTTCCGAGAGTTCTTCGATCATACGCCAAACGTCGCCCACCATAATATTCACAAAGTATATCAAGATGCTGATTTCTTCGTTATGCCTACGCTGCACGAAAGTGGCGTGCTTGCGATTCACGAGGCACTTGCCAGTGGGTTACCGGTAATCACTACGCCAAACGCAGGGTCTATTGTTCGAGATGGCAAAGAAGGGTTTCTCGTGCCTATTCGGAATGTCGAGGCGCTCGCAGAAAAAATCGAGCTTCTTACAAACAATCAAGAGCTGAGGAACGAAATGTCTAAAGCGGCGCGAGCGCGAGCGGAAGAGTTTTCCTGGACGCGATACAGAAAAGGAATCGCTGCAACCGTAGATAACTTACTCAAAAACCGCTAACTCAAACCTTGGTAACGAGACCAGACATACTGAGCCCAGCTACGCCAGCCACGTTCAAGTGGAACAGCGGGAAAAGATTGAGAAAGCCAACTTCGAAGCGGCACGGTGAATCCGGTTTTATCACGTGAGACAACTTTATCAGGCAAAAGCTTGCTTACTCCAGCAGCGACATCGTTTTTGGAATATTCAATTCCTCGCTCTTGATGCTGGCGCAGACCTCGAAGAAGCGTTATATCGAGCAGAGGCACTCTGATCTCCAATGAATGCGCCATTCCAGCCCAATCGCAATCGCGTAGCAAACGATCTCGAGTGTAGCGGGTCAGCTCAAGCAAGGCGACGCGATCACGCGAATTTAACGCTCCTCTCTGCTTCGAATCACCCAACAAAACAGGCGAGAGTTCCGCCCAACCTTGTTCCACCAAATCGGGATCTAGAAACTCTTTCAGCTCCCAAGGCATATATAATCCTCTTCGCAGCAAATGTGCGCCGCCATAGGTAGAGCCAAATTCCAGCAGGCTAGCGTATTTCGGCGAACTGAATTTGTTAAATATTGGCTTTGTCACCTGCCGCAAAACGGCACCTATGCTTGGCGCAGCCGGAAACATTGAGGCGGCTCTCACAAGAGGCGGAATTTCTTTAAAGCTAGGATATCCGGCGAATAGTTCATCGCCGCCAAGGCCGGAGAGCACTACCGTAAGCCCTGCTTGCCTAGCAGCACGGCTCACCAAATAGGTATTTAAGCCATCGATTGTAGGCTGATCCATTGCATCAAAGAATGAATCCAAAATAGAGGAAAAATCTTCTTGAGTTATCCACTGAGTTTGATGGGAGGTGCCACACATCTTCGCAACCTCTTCAGCCAGAGGCACCTCATCTTGAGGCGTCCCGCGATACTCCTCGAAACCTAAAGTAATGGTATTTATTTTCTGCTCAAAACGTTGAGAAGCAAGTGCCGTAATCGCGCTTGAATCTATTCCTGAAGATAAAAACACTCCGATCGGCACATCCGACGCAAAGTGAGCTTCAATAGTTTCTCCGAGTAGCTCCGGTAATGAGCCTTGATGAATATTCTGAGAACCTACGCCTGAGTCAAAAACCGTCTCCAGATCACAGAATGATTCTAGCTGAACGTCTCCGTCACGGTTTATCTTCAGTGAGGAGCCTGCCGGAACTTGCTTAATGTCTCGATAAATTGTGTGAGGGTCGAGCACATGGCCGTAGAGAAAGAAGCTCACGACCCCTGTGGCATCATGCTCCTTGCCCACAGCAGGATCTAGAAGAAGCGCTTTCACTGAGGAAGCAAATCGGAGACTCCCCGTCTCGAGAGAATAGTAGAGCGGCTTTATACCGAAGGGATCTCGAACCAAGGTGAGAGATTCTTCCTGCGCATCCCAAATCGCAAAGGAATACATCCCGCGCAGTTGTTCAAGCGCATGAATTCCTCGTTCTTGATAAAGCTGAAGCAGCACTTCTGTATCACTAGAAGTTTTAAAAACGTGTCCTTGCGCTTCTAGCTCTGAGCGAATCTCTTGGTAGTTATAGAGCTCACCATTATAGACAATTCGAAACCGCCCATCAGAACTCTGCATTGGTTGCTTGGCTCGAGGGTCAAGATCAAGAACCGACAAACGTCGATGAGCCAAACCAAGTCGATTATTCTCAGATATCCATTCTCCGGCATCATCTGGACCACGCAGGCGCATTTGGTCGCGCATGCTGAGCAATAGGTCACGGTCGACAGATTGCCGAGTATCCGAGCTTTGTGCCCCAAAGTAATAACAGCCTACAATCCCGCACATTTCTCTTCGTCCATCGCTCGATTGAAAAACCTCAAGCGTTTTGCCGTTTCTTTATGATAACTCTACTCTTTATCCCCTTCGGGAGGAACGTTCAATGACAATAGAGCGCAGCGCACACTCACAAGAGTCTCTTCATTCGATGACCATATGATGGAAATGATAAAAGTAGCCTATTTGGTTTCTCACCCAATTCAATACCAGGCACCTGTGCTGGCGACCTTGGCGAAAAATCCTCTTATTGATCTCCACGTCTATTTTTGCAGTGAGATGGGCAGTACTAGCTTTTACGATCCCGAGTTCAAGCAAGAGATCTCCTGGGACATTCCAATACTCGAGGGCTACTCATATGAGTTCCTCCCCGCAGTTGGAAGTACGGCGAAAGCCAGCGCCTGGCTTCCCTTAAACTATGGCCTCATCAGACGACTGAAAAAGAATGGGACTCAAGTGCTATGGGTCCACGGCTACGCGAGAGCATTTAATTTCGTTAGTATCTTCCTTGCAAAGTTGTTCGGCATCAAAGTCATCCTCAGAGATGATGCAACGGAACTGTCGCGAGAACGTAGTAGTCTCAAGCAATTCTTCAAATCGAGCGTCTTTTTCTTCCTACAAAAAGCAATCGACCGAGTAATTACGGTGGGAACATTAAATACTACCTACTTTAAGAACCTAGGCTTTCCCGAAGAAAAACTTACCACCGTACCGTATGCAGTCGATACGGACTACTTTGAGAAAGCAGCAAACAGCGCGACGAAGAATCGAGAAGAGCTGAGAAACTCTCTCGGACTCAGTAGCGACAAGCCCGTGATTCTCTATGTCGGAAAATTAATTGATATTAAAGCTCCTCATCATCTATTGGAGTCTTTCATTTCGCTTTCGGAGAAAGAGAACACGAAACTCGAAGCGAACCTTCTTTTTGTCGGCGACGGTCCCTTGAGAGAAAGTATGGAAGCAAGAGCTGAACAGGCTGGACTGGGAAACGTGAAGTTCCTTGGTTTCAAGAATCAGACTGAGCTACCTCGCTATTACGACCTTTGCGATTTGTTGGTGCTACCATCCATGCACGAAACTTGGGGATTGGTTGTAAATGAGGCGATGTGCGCCGGAAAAGCTGTAATTGTTAGCGATAACGTCGGCTGCGGCCGCGACCTCGTTCGCGCAAACGAGAACGGTTATACGTTCCCTGCTGGTGATATTGGGGCCTTATGCACTAAGCTAGAGCTCGCAATTGAAGACAGGGCAAAACTCTCTGAAATGGGAGAGAAAAGTAGAGAAATGGTTGCATCCTTTAGCTTGGAAACTACCTCAAATCTATTTGCTGAAATGTTGCAACAATTAGAGCGAAAAGAGTCCCAATGAGAGTCTTGCTGCTAAGCAATTTCTACTTTCCAGAAAAAACAGGAATTGGTGTCACGGCCACCGATTGCGCTCGATTCATTAAGGAACTTGGTCACAAGGTCACCGTCGTTACGACAATGCCTTACTATCCGGAATGGGAGGTGCCGGAGGAGTACCGAAGTTCATTCTACCGAGCGGAAACTATTTTCGATATTCCAGTAAAACGAGTTTGGCTCTATGTTCCGAAAACACCGAGCACGCTAAAACGTATCCTTCATGAACTCTCAGGATCCACCCTTTCCTTCCTTCGCTCACTTTTCATTCGTACTGACCTCGTTCTTTGCATGTCACCTCCTCTCACGCTTGGTTTTGCCTCGCTTGTTTTGGCTAAGCTAAGAGGAAAGAAATATTGGTGCTGTATTAAGGATATACAGCCGGACGCAGCGATTGATCTCGGAATGCTGAATAATCCGTTGATGAAGAGCGTGTCGTTTTGGATGGAACGGCACATGTACCGCGGTGCCGAGAAAATATTGGTTCTCAGCGAAGGTATGGGCGGAAACATTATTGCAAAGGGCGTGCCTAAAGAGAAAATCGTTGTCGTACCGGACTCCATTGATTGTCGCGAATTGGCTGCAACAGATCGCTCAAGGTACGAAACGGAATTTAGACAAGGTCACAACTTAGGCAATAGCTTTGTCGTTCTCTATAGTGGAAACCTCGGTATCAAACACAATGTAGAAATAATTGCTGAATGCGCGGCCTTACTTAGAGACAATCCAGACGTAAGGTTCTTCATTTGCGGAGAAGGGGCTGCTAAACCTGCAGTAGCTACGATAATCGAACGAGAGAAGCTAACAAACATCACTCTGCTACCGCTCTGTCCTCGAGAGGAGCTTGGCGACATGCTTTGCTCCGCCGATGTGCTACTTGCACCCCAGCGTAAAGAAGTTCGGGACATCGTCGTTCCTAGTAAATTACTTGCGTACCTATCCACTGGACGCCCGATTGTCGCTTCTGCGACATCGGACAGCGAATCAGCCAAACTCCTACGAGAGAATCAGGCGGGCTTAGTTGTTGAGCCAGAGAATGCCGCCGAGCTGGTGAAGGCACTGCTGCGTCTTAAAGATAACGAGGCTGAAGCGAAAAGTTTAGGTCAGTGCGGAGCTGAACTTGTTAAAACTCGCTACGATCATAGCATCGTCAAAGAGCGGTACTACGAACCGCTATTCAAAAATCTCTAATATTTTCCTACCCTTACCTCCCCCATCACAGACTGCTCACCCAAAAGAGTGGTTAAGCTAGCGGTTTTTACAACCGACATACTACTAAAGGAGCGCAGAGCAAATCTCTGCGTCACTCCGTTCGTCAAGCTTGTTCACGACCAACGCAGTAGGGTATCAAAAATGAAAAAGGTTCTTGTCACTGGAGCGGGCGGTTTTATCGGGCACCATCTCACGAAATATCTCGTGGAGAAGGGCTACTGGGTTCGAGGCGTTGATATTAAACTCCCCGAATTTTCTTCTCCTGTCGCAAACGAATTTAAGCTCTTAGATCTCCGCAGAACCGATAATTGCCTTGAGGCTGTCTCGGGGATTGATGAGGTGTATCACCTCGCCGCCGATATGGGCGGGATCGGCTACATCACTCAAGAAAAGGCCGGCATCGCAGCGAACAATACAATGATCAACGTGCACATGCTCGAAGCGGCACGTGCAGAGAAAATTGATCGCTTTCTGTTTTCATCTACTGCCTGCATTTATCCACTTCACCTACAAACCACGCCAGATGTCGTGCCACTGAAGGAGGAGGATGCGTATCCAGCTAGCCCAGAAGAGGGATACGGCTGGGAAAAACTATATATGGAGAAACTCTGCCAGTACTTTAACGAAGACTACGGCTTAGAGACTCGAGTCGTCCGTTTTCATAACGTCTATGGCCCACTAGGCACCTACCAGGGTGGACGAGAGAAATCTCCGGCCGCGATTTGTCGCAAGATTGCACTCGCTAAACAAACTGACAGTATTGAAGTTTGGGGAGATGGAAAACAAACCCGATCTTATATGTATATCGATGACTGCGTCGAAGGCATCTATCGGCTGATGCGCTCTGAACACCGACAGCCTTTAAACTTGGGACGCGACCGAATGGTTTCCATCGACGTACTGGTTGAAGCTGCGGCGAAAATTTCGGGCAAAGAAATCTCCAAAGACTACGATTTGAGTAAGCCTCAGGGCGTTCGTGGACGAAATAGCGACAACTCTCGCCTTCGCGAGGTGCTCTCTTGGGAACCTTCGATTACCTTAGAAGAAGGGCTCATTTCAACCTATCGTTGGATTGAAAAGCGAGTCGCACGAGATAGCCAGATTGAGCAAGATGCAAAAGACGAAACGTTAGTCTCTACCTCGATGCAATAGCATTAGACTCGCAAGACTAGCCAAAAAACTGCTCTTATGCGACGCAGAGATATCCTTTTTCATATAGTAAGCCCTAGGCTATAAAAAAGGCTCGCTGCGTCGTCGCACCCCCATGCTCAATGAAAGGATCTACCATGGAGCAGCCGCTCGTTTCGGTTGTCATTCCCTGTTACCAGCTTGAAGCCAGGCAGCAATTGCTGCTAGAGGCGCTGCGATCTATTGACGCCCAGACGTATCCTAAAATTGAAGTTGTCTTAGTAGACGACGGAAGTAGTGACAGAACTTCTCAAATTCTCGAAGAACTACCCCTTCACTTTTCTTCGACACGTCTAGCATGTCGTTCTGAGAGACTTGCTGAAAATTCTGGGCCGAGCATCGCAAGGAACCATGGGGTCCGCCTTGCTAAGGGGCCGCTAATAGCGTTTCTCGATTTCGATGACCTATGGCTCCCTAGCTACCTGCACGATGTTGTGGATTGTTTTAATAGCTCGTCTGAACGCCAGGTTGTCCTCACATCCACAATCTTTTACCGAGAACTTCTTGGGTTTAGGAAAGCTGACACCAGCAAATTCCCTACGGGTCTCAACGAAATGCCGTTTGCGGAGTATTGCACGTATTTTCTCGCAAATAATTTCCCAGTAGCAATGGGAAGTGCAGTGGTCTGCAAAGCTGAACTGTTTGAGCTATATCCAAAAGCATATTTTGACGAGCATTTGAGTAAACTTACCGCTGAGGATGTTTGTTTTGGGTATCGTTTACTCGAACAGAATGTCCGGCCATTTTTTTTGGATACGCCGCTCGTTGTGCATAGAACCTACTACTCAATGGCAAGCAGAAGCCTGTCGGCGTATCTAAACAAAAATGAACTTGGCGTCTACGAGTACATTTATAGTCAGACGATGGGTCCACTCTTTGAGCGAATTCGTCCCGAATTATCAGAGCAAAATTGCGTTCGAATCGAAGAGAATATCAATAGAGTCCGAAGCGAGTTTAAGCTCAAATCACTATTCCTTGAGAAAGAACGCTCCCAGATCATACAAATCATCTTGCGTAAGCCCTCGACATTTAAAACATGGCTCCGACTAATGCTTCTCAAGTTGTCGCGATACTTCCCACTCTCAATTCTGCGTAATGTCTATTTCTTTAGCCATACGGCTTCGGAAGAATCCGCAGTAGGCGAGGTAGAAGAGCTGATTAAGGCGGTGAGTGCTAGGTAGTCGTCTGTTCCCGCGGCTTGCAGGGGCGGCAGGGGTGGCCAGAACACACCATCCATTCAGGCATGTCCTTACTGACAACTGATCGTGCGCCAATAACACAACCTTCGCCGATGTTTACTCCAGGATGAATAAAGGCCTCAGCACAAACCCAAGCTCCGGCACCAATCGTAATCGGCTTCGTATAGAGCCGAAAGTCCTTGCTCTGATAATCATGTGTTCCGGTGCAGAGATGAGTCCCCTGAGAAACAATCGCCCGAGCGCCGAGACTTACTTTACCCATGGAATAACAATTAACGTTATCACCAAGAGAGCTCTCGTCATCCATTTCTAGATTCCACGGGGCCCAGATTTTTGCGCTAGGATAGACATGGCAGGCATGCCCGAGGTCTGCACCAAAGCAACGCAAAAGGAATGCCCGCCAGGAATGAAATGGTCTCGGTGATGGTCTGAAGGCGAACAACCAAACGATGCCCCAGAGAAGCCGTAATAGACGGTTCTGTAAAGAGAAGCATGATTGATGGTAAGGGTCTATTCCTTGACGTGGCTCGCTCATGACCCGTTCATAGTGTGATGACTGCGTGACTCTTAAGTGTTTGCCGTAAGAGCATACATCGTAGAGAGCAGCTCGTCTTTTGAAATCGGCTTTCTGACGAGAGCATCAATATTGATAGGAAGGCCTTCTTCAGATTCTTGATTCATGAATTGAGCAGTAAGGGCTACAATCGGCGTATACGAGATGGTTTCCATTTCTCGAATTGCCGTCGCAGCGTCGAGTCCGTTCATCTTTGGCATCTGAATATCCATCAAGATGATGTCGAAGTTTTCCCGGCGGCCAATCTGAACAGCCTCCATTCCGTTCGTCGCAACTGTGACTTGATGACCTTCCTGCTCAAGCCAACGACATGCCAGGTGTCGATTCACGCGGTCGTCTTCGACAAGAAGAATTGAGAGGCGCGAAGGTAAAGGGCTATCAACGTCCTTAGACGTCACCGCTTCAGCACCAGAACTGACTT